>JBAXJI010000015.1:0-18535 GCA_037137935.1 Candidatus Saccharimonadota bacterium
GGTAGAATTTCTTTTTTGTTAGTCATAATCTTATATAAAATTACGCTAAAATCGACTAACTTGCAATCTAAGTTCTTAACATGCTTCACAGCCATGCTAATAATCGTTTATAGTAATGGTATGGCAAAACATAACTTCATAGGCATTGGTCTTGTAGCCGTAACTGTAATAGCTAGTCTTTCATGGGGTCATATTAAGCACCCGACAAAGGAAAGCTACTCAACGACCGATCCAAACAGCATATGGGTTGTCGTTAATAAGAAGCTTGCTTTACCCAACGGATTCGCACCTTACGACCTAGTAGTACCAAACGTAAGTTTACGTCTAGAAAGTACTAGCATGCAGATGCAGGTTCGACAGGTCATAAAGGCCGATTTGGAGGCTATGTTCGCAGCAGCCAAAAAAGAAGGGCACAGTTTAATGCTAAGCAGTGGCTACCGTTCGGTAGCTTACCAAAAATCACTCTACGACGGTTATGTAGTTACTCAAGGCCTTGCTTCAGCTGATCGATCCAGCGCAAGACCAGGCCACAGTGAGCACCAAACAGGACTAGCATTTGATGTCGAACCATCCAACAAACGTTGTGAGCTCGAACAGTGCTTTGGCGATACACCAGAAGGCAAGTGGTTAGCAGAACACGCCGCTAACTATGGTTTTATTATCCGTTACGGAAAAGACCAAGAGCAGTTAACTGGTTACGAATACGAACCCTGGCACCTGCGCTATGTCGGCAAAAACTTAGCTAGCGAACTAGTTATCAATAGTAAAACTCTTGAGCAATACTTCAACATTGAGCCCGCACTAAAATACTAGTTTAACTGACTGGCAGTTATAAGATGTACTGAATCATATTGGTTTAATAATTTTTCAATGCGTGTTTTTTGAATATCGACAGTAGTTTTTAAGTTAGACGTCGCCAAAGGCTTGCTAGCTTGATCAAGTGTATATAATTGAAAGTTTTTTCTAGCTAATAAGTTCTGCGCCGCTGCTTCACTAGCGGTCCATTCGTAATGCATATAGATTGGCAAGTAACTAACATTTGCTACTTGTTTGATTGCGACATCAACTTCAAATACAGCCAGTCCGCTAAACAAAGAATCAACTTCAAGTTGAGCATTCAAAAAGTTTCCTAGTGAATAGAACACATAAGTAGATCTTGAGTTCTGACCTAATAACTTTTTGTAAGGCTCAAGTGAGTGGGGGCCATGACCCAAAATTATATCCGCGCCGTTATCGGCCAAAAATTGACTATCGGATGCCTGCTCAGCATTTATGCCGCTAGAGTATTCCGTGCCCCAGCGCATACTTACTATTATTATGTCGGAGTTCTTGCGCGCTTCTGCCAGCTGAGCTTTTGCAGTAATCTGATTAAACATATTTACACCATAACTTGTCATGTTTTTGGTATTGCTATATGTAACGTATGACAAAAACGAGAACTTAACGCCTTTTGCTGTAAAGTAATTTATCTTTTGCTGTTCGGAAGTGGATCTATTTGCGCCAGCTACAGCCAGTATATTTAGCTGCTTATCCCATTCACCGCGCTGAGCGTCTATAACCGGCTGTCCCTTATCATTACTATGATTAGTGCCGATATTTATTAAGTTACAGCCTAGCCGGGCCATATCTCTCGTAAACTCAAATGGCGCATTAAATATAGGATAGCCAGAAATACCATACTTAGTACCTCCAACTGGTGTCGCTTGGTTACAAAACCGAACATCTGCTTTTGCAAATATTGGCGCCATATTAGACATCATCCCAGAATAATCATAATTACCATTAGACTTTTTGGCTTCCTGATTAATAGAGTCGTGAGGGATAAAATCGCCAGTAGCAATTATTCTAATATTATCAGAATTCTTTTTTGAACTGTGTGGCTTTAATAGCATATATGCACCACCACCAAACACAATAGTCAGACAAAGGGCAAGGAATACAGTTGTTTTGCTACTCATATGGGTTTTAGTATACGTGACTTAAGCGCCACTGAATACTAGGTCCGCTAGAATTTGATTTTGAATTTATATCAGTAGAGGACCGATCAATTTTGGAAGATGCGACGATATTACCAAGCTTAGAGCCTTTTGGTTGTGAATAAGACAAACTATCAGGGCTAGGAACGATACGCAGATTTTCTCCTCCCCAGGCAAACACCTTCACATCACTAGACGCTATAGCCTGATTAGTGGAACCCCAAGGGAAGCTATAGTCAGCAACAACTTGTCCAGATTTAATTAAATCAACAAAACTGAAACCTTGATAAACACTTGATAAAAGGGGTAGTGAGTCGGCAACGGATTGCCCGAGTGACGGTGCAGCCATAATAGCACCGACAACTATTTGACTATGCCCATTTTTGAAATCATGTCGAGTGGCGAACAAATAACAACCACCGGCTTCGCTAGTGTGCCCAGTTTTAATCCCGATAATTTCCGACTGGCCAAGAATTGGATTGGTATTTGTAATACGGCCAGCCACAGGGATGACAGCCTCTTGTTGAGATACTATTTCTGCCAAAACTGGATCTTTAAGCGCCACTACCGCCAATTTCACTAAATCACTAGCAGTACTCACGGTCAAAGGCGAAAATCCACTAGCGTCAGCAACATGAGTTTTTGACATATTTAATTGTGCAACTAGGCTGTTAGCGTAAATATTATAAGCATCAAGCGACCCAAAGGCCCATCTAGCTAAAGTTTCTGCGATATTATTGGCAGAAGGCAAGAGCAATGCTTGAAGCGCTTGATACTCAGTAATTTCTTCGCCCTTTATAACATTTACAAGAGAGCCGTCGTGTGAGGCATAATAATTGTAGCTTTCAACATCTTCGTCCGAAATAGTTATAACGGGACCAGACTGACCTTTAGCTAGTGGCTTCTTTTTTAAAACAGCTAGAGCAGTGATAACTTTAGCGACACTTGCGGTAGGCAGGGGCTTTTGATCGCTAGATTCGTCTAACAATCCATAATCAAGAGTTCCGATTGCAGATTGACCATAATTTGGCCATTTGACTACAGGTTTTTTGCCTGCGACACTAGCGATTGCAACAACTTTTGCACTAGCTTGCGGTAACGGCCTTTGATAATCAAAATATATCAACCCAGTCAGTGCGACAATAATAAGCAGAGCAACAAAACCACGTTTAGCAATACGCCTTCTTTTAACTTGTCGTTTGCGTACGGCATAGATTCTTTTAGTGTCAACTACTCGCATAATACAATCTTAGTATAGCTAATAGGTCACATAAACAGCCTATATACTTGAGAAATTATCACTTTTAAGCTAAAATCAATCTGTTCACAAGCTTTGCTTTGTTATCAAAAGTACAAGCCAAATAGTGGGACGTCGCCAAGTGGTAAGGCACTGGTTTTTGGTACCAGCATTCGTAGGTTCGAGTCCTACCGTCCCAGCCAAGACATTTATATTATCGACTTCACTTTTTTAGGGATTCTAGATTAGCCACTGTTTGTGCCCAATTTGCTCTCTCTTCGACATCTTTTTGCTGCTGCGCATTAGCTATCGTAGCTATCTTGCCAGTATCACAATAACTACACGTAATGTTGTCAATATACGCTAACTTTAGATTGGGCCTTTAGCAGCTAGACAGCTACTCTAGAACTATATCTTCGGTTTGATCGGCAGGCTTGAGTATGTTGTCTACAAGTTGATCTATTTGATCGTTAGATAAGTTCATTTTGACGGCGTAACCTTCGATACCCAAGTCTCGTAGTCCGGCAGGAGCGTCAGCTTCATTAAGGTTAGAAATAATCAAAACTTTAATATCTTTACCCCAAGTTGACGCGCGCATACGTGCCAATATTTGATCGCCGGCAATTTTCGGAACCATCAAGTCAAGAAGCACTAAGCCAGGGATTTCCTTCTCGATAACTTGCAAGGCTACTTCGCCGTCATATGCAGCAAAGCATGTATATCCCAGCAACTCTAGGCGTACTTTATATATTTCTGCCAAAGCCACATTGTCTTCGACGATTACTATTTTTTGAGATATTCCAAATTGATCCATATACATACAATCTTAACTCAAGATATATTTATTTACCACGCCCTTATCAAATATGAATACTTCTTTAACTAGTCATCTTCGTTAATTCGTGAAGTTCTTGTTGTGGGTGCTGGGGTTATTATATCTGCAGCTCGTGGGGTAGTATCGGGTGGAGCAACTATTTCAAAATCCTGATATGGCAGGGAATTATAATGTTCTATAACTGCTACTATGCGATATTTACCGGGCTGGACAAAAAGATTATGCCAAGCATCGAAGTTGCCATCCATACTAGAATTGGCGGCAACAGTTATCTTGCGAGCTTCTTTAGGGCAGTCACTTGGATTAGCTTGATCGTGTATTCGTACCCAAACATTATTTTGCAAAAAGTAAACATTCAACGGCTCCGTTGGACATTCGTTTATAACAAATATAGAGCTATTTAAATTATTTACCATCTTAAATCCTATCGATTCGCCTTGTAGGTATTTTGAATGCGGTACGATTATCTCAATATTACCAACAGGCAAGGTGTGAGTATGTAGCTGAGTAGTTAAGAAGTATAGACCGCCAAATGCCGTTACTATTATCGCAGCGTAGACGGACAGCCAGGCAAATAGTCTACGATGATGGTTTTGAGTCTCAGTGAGTCGACGGTTCATGTGGTACGCGCCCTAATTAATCTATGAATAATTGAAGCAATTATTGCCACAGCCAACGCGATCCACGCCCATCGCAAAAAACCTGCTGCCAAATCGGTGCCAAGATTTAAGGCATGTAAAAATACCTCAAACATAACAACATAAGATAACCAATGAACAAGCTTCCATAATTTTGGCTTTTTATCTATCCAAAGCAGTGAGGTAAGAGTAATCATCATTGCCATATAAAACGACGAGATACCCAACGCAACATACAGCGATCCAAAATTTATTCCGAATAACTTAACAGGCCTATAGCTAGAAGAAAAAGGTATGAGCACATTAGCGATACTAAAATGAACAAATTTATCCAGAAGTATACTGACGATATGGATGATTACAGAAATAGCAAAAGTAAGTCCGAGCGCTCTATGCGAGGCCCAGGACGTAATGGGATCCAGAATACGGAACATAAATCCTGTTACTTGGCCTATACCAGAAATCATCAACAATATAAGTGATAGGGCGGCGACTAGACCTGAGGCTCTCGTCAGATACCATGACCAAGATTTACCAACTCGTTCCGCTAGTTTAGTCGCTACAGTTGGTCCTGTTATAGTTTGTATCTGAACCTTACTGGCGGTAGAACTTTCACCTTCCTCCGCATAAACCATAGCCCTGCCACTATTAATTAGAACTGCGGCCAATAATGTTACCATAACCAGCATGACTATTTTACGCATTAATTAGTACCTTCTCGTTAGAATAATTAGTCTCTTTAATCTTCTCGGCAGCTCCAAATAGATTACTATAGCCAGCACCTTGTAAGACCGCTGCTGTTGCTCCATGGTCGACTAGATAATCTTTGGCAAGACTACTACCAAGTATGATTGCCGTTGATGCTAAAACATCCGCTTTAACGGCTGAATCATGCAACACTGTCGCCTGGATGATATCGCTTTGGGCTGGCGTTCCTGTTCTCGGATCAAGAATATGGTGCCAAGCCTTGCCGTTAGAATTTCCCTTAATCACAACAGTAGAAGACGTGGCGACTGCAAATCTATGGCCGTGTGTCGGTATCTGAAACGATTCATCGGGTGATGCCGTGTTATCAACTAAAACATTCCAAAACTTATTATCAGCATCGTGGCCTTGACCAACAATATCACCGCCAAATGACAACCAATACCCACTTATCCAATCAGGAATAAAATCATCGGCAATATAATCAGCCAAATAGCCCTTGCCACAACCGCCCAATTCTATAGCTGTACCGTAAGGTATCATCGCCCAGCCGTCACCAAGCTGTAAACGATCAGCCGAGACCACACGCTTATTTGAGTGATCGTCCAGAATATCCGCACTATACTCAGGAGTGAATGATTTACTATAGCCAGCGCGTTGCAAAGCGGGCAAAATAAATGGATTAAATAAATTATCACTTTCGACGGCCAACTCTTTAGCGGCGCTCAATAATTTCCAAAACTCCATTGATACTGCTGTTTTTACTCCAGCTAATCTATTGAAGGCAGAAAGTTCGCTGGCTGGCAAAAATCTACTAAATTGTCTCTCGTACTGAAATATCTCTAGCCAAATTGTGCTAAATAGTTGAGTCACATTAGCGGCAGGCTGATCAGTGACTAAAGTTAGGGACACATCGCTGCCCAAAGCAACCTTCATTTCGGAATATTCTACTAGCCGACTCATTGGCATGTCCTATATCCACTAGGCGAAGTCTTGCAAACTAATTTTGGAACAGGCTTAGGTGCGGGCGTCACGGCAGGCTGACCAGGAGTAACCGGCAAAACAGTTTGGGCGGCAGTTACAGCAGGAGTGGGGGCGCCAGTACTTACTTGTGCAGCCAGGCTATTTACTAACTGGTCTAGATCTTTTTGTCTCGTACTAATAGGCGCCACGGCAGAAGTCACGCTGGAAGTTCCAGTGACTGATGATGGAGGTAAAGTTTTTAATAAATCAAGAATGGTCACAATAAAGCTTGCCATAGCTATGCCAACAGCGCCCATTACATAAATATTAAACGGCCAACTTTTGATTTTGCCTTTTTGCTTCAAAGAACCCTGACTAAATGCTTCGGTAACGATTTGTCTCATATTAACATTCTTTGATAAAAGAGCCTTTGTCATGCCCTTCATAAATAAGGAAGGTCCACAAATGTAATAGTTATAATCGCCATAATTAGTCTTGACTATTTTGTCTATAAGTTCGGGAGACAAACGACCTTTAGCAACACGCTGACCGGCCAATTTGTCTACTTCTCCGTCACTTATCACAAATGCCACATCAAAATTTGGATTAATGCGTGCTAGCCTGATTAATTCTTCCTGAAATGGCACATCGTCTTGATTGCGACAGCTATATACTAAAGTCACCTTATTAGCGGCTTTTGTCTCAGTCAAATTACGAATAATACTAATAAAAGGTGTAATACCGATACCGCCAGCCATAAAAATAGCCGGTTGTGTGCTAGATTCGTCAAAAGTAAAACCTCCAAATGGCCCACGCACATAAACAGAGTCACCTTTTTTTATTTGAGTTAGCGCTCTAGTGAATTTACCACTGTTGCGCATACTGAATTGCAAGACCCCCTTATCACCAGGAGAGCTAACTATAGAGAAGCATCTTGCAACAGTCGGGCGATGATCGTCGCCAAAAAAATTAATCGCCGCGTATTGACCGGCCTTAAAGTCGAATCCTAAATCCTTCTCATCTGCCTCTAGAGTAATAAGATTTGATGACGAGGTGAGTTGAGTGTTTGAGACTACTGTATACATAAACTACGCTTATTATAGCATTTTAGACGGTTATCTTAGCTTGATAAATACTTATGAGTACCAGCTGAGAGGAACTAATTTCTGGCTAAGCCAAGTCCAACTATTTTTAGTAAAATGTCGGTATATTCCATGCCTTCGTTTATCATGCACGCTCGGTTAAAATAGCTCACAAACTCGTTGTCAGCCAAGCCTGGCACTAAATTTGCTTCAAGAAAATACGCTTTTCCGTTGTTGTCCATTCTTATATCTATTCGTCCAAGATCGCGGGCGCCTAAGGCTCTATAAACGTCTTTGGCAAGGGAAGTAACTGACTCACGAACCGCTTCGTCTGAAACCGCGATAACACGTTCAACATCATCACCCTTAACTTGTCTACCTAGAATCATATGACCATCAGAGTCTTTGTCAGTTATTAGCTCAACAGGCATGACTTTTAAACCGTCGCTAGTGCCGCTGTCTAATATGGCAACACTAAACTCTCTACCAGTAAGATAAGATTCAACCATAGAACGACTACCAAATTCGATAAATATTGACTCTACTTTGGCTTCGAATTCTTTAAACGTGTAAACTACAGAATCGCCGCCAACTCCTTTACCACCTCCCGTATCAAGCGGCTTAACAAATAAAGGGAAGTCTACTGGTAAATCTGCTGCAGATTTATGTCGTCCTGGTAGCGTAGTAAAGATTTCGGCTGTCGGCAAACCAGCTTGTTGAACTCTAAGTTTGGCATTTTCTTTGTCGAAATCCATTGCAATTGCGGCCTTCGTAGACCCAGTATAGTTAATTCCGCTATCCTGCAAATACTCTGACATCCAAACATTTTGTGCAAGAACGTGGGAATTAGAATCAAATGGCAAACGTTTAAGACCAAGAAATACAAGGTCGGGACTCTTAAGAACTAGAAGTTCAAGATCGTTCATATTATCAACAGTAGTAACGCCGACCACTTCGTAATAATCGCTCAAAACACTTTGTATCATGTCGCACGACTTTAAACCCATTGAACTAAATGGGGAGTTGGTAGTTCTAACGATTTCAATGTGCTTGTTGATCTTACTCATAAATATCTTACCGGCTAGCAATACTAGCTTTATTACTTTGTTTGATTATTTTGGTACTTTTTGTTGTTTACAAAAGAAATTTGTAACTTTCCCGTGGAACTTTTCTGTAGTCACAAATATATGCACTAGTTGTAATTACTATGCCATTATTTTTAATATTTTGCTAACTATACGCTTTAGCTTAGCAGCAAACAAAAATTACAATAGAAAAGCGTGGGGGATAGCAATATAGATAATGTATAATGCTTATAGTATAAGTAATGGTAAGGGTACGTTAATGACTAACCGCAAAAACAGGTCAAACCAGGGTAAATTCGTGCCCGTATTTTTGCTAATTCTGGCCGGTCTCATCTTACTTATAAGGGAATTAGTACACAACAAAAATATATCCCTTCTAAACCCTAAGGGAGCCATAGCCAGCGAACAGCTAAGACTAATGTCTGTGTCTCTCGGTATAATGCTTATATTAGCCGTACCAGCGTTAACTATTTTATACTTCACCGCCTGGAAGTATAGGGAAACTAACGAAAAAGCTACATACAGTCCTGGCCAAAAACACAGTAAGTTATTTTCTGTAAGCCTTTGGTTGGTGCCGCTTACTTTTGTGGCTATTCTGGCGAACCTGATGTGGCCAGCAACACACAAACTCGATCCAAGAAAACAAATTCAATCAAACGTAGACCCTATATCTATTCAAGTCGTTGCGATGCGGTGGAAATGGCTTTTTATTTATCCCGAGCAACATATAGTCACCGTAAATTATATTCAAGTGCCCGTGGACACACCAATTAAATTCGAATTAACGGCAGACGAGACGCCAATGAGTTCTTTTTGGATTCCAAATCTAGGAGGTCAATTATACGCAATGACAGGACATGTTAATCAGCTCAATTTGATGGGGACTACTATTGGCGATTATATTGGTAAATCAGCAGAAATAAACGGTGCTGGGTTTGCTGGCATGAAATTTACGGCGCGCGTAAGCTCACAAACAGATTTTAATAAATGGGTGACCGCTACTCAAAAGACTTCAAATAATTTTACGCTTAAAGATTATACTGAGTTGCTTATACCTTCTGAATATAATAAGGCTATGACTTACTCGACCAATGAGTACGATATTTATAGTAGAGTTACCGATAAATATACAAAATCACATGAGCATGGAGAATAAATGAAGGAATTTTTAATAGGTAAAATAAATATGGATTCGCTTCCGCACGAATGGTTCACATTTGGCGGTAGCTTAGCATTTATCGGCCTAGGATTATTTCTAGTAATCGTAATCACACGTTTGAAGCGTTGGAATTGGCTCTGGAAAGAATGGATAACTACGGTTGATCCAAAAAAAATAGGTATCATGTACTTCTTAGTTTCTGGATTTATGCTTGTGAGAGGTGGGATAGAAACTCTAATGATCTGGTTACAACAAGCTGTTTCTGTAGATGGGTCTCACGGCTATTTAACTGCTGATCACTTCCAGCAAATATTTACAGCACACGGCAATATTATGGTTTTCTTTGTTGCAATGGGTTTTATATTTGGACTAATAAACTATATTGTTCCTTTGCAAATTGGAGCGCGCGACCTCGCATCACCATTTTTAAATACTCTAGGTTTTTGGCTATTCGTAGCCGGAGCCATCATGGTAAGTATGTTCTTTTTATTCGAAGGACAGTACGCAGCAACTGGCTGGCTAGCTGTAGCACCACTTTCTGGTAAGTTATTTAGCCCAGGCGTCGGGGTAGACTATTGGATTTGGAGCCTCCAGATATCTGGTATCGGCACAACTCTTGGTGCAATAAACTTTGTAATGACAATTCTAAAAATGAGAGCACCAGGCATGACACTCGGTAAAATGCCAATGTTCACTTGGGGAGCATTCTGTAGCATGATTATGGCGATCGCCGTATTCCCGCTACTTACAGCTACGCTGTTTTTAATGTTCTTTGATAGATACTTAGGCGCACACTTCTTCACGACAGTAGGTGGTGGCGATCCTATGATGTACACCAACCTTATTTGGATGTGGGGACATCCAGAAGTCTATATATTAATGTTGCCGTGTTTTGGAATATTCTCAGAAGTCGTCGCAACTTTTAGCCGCAAACCACTCGCCAGCTACAAATCAAACGTACTCGGTATGATTGGCGTATCGACATTCGCCCTATCAGTATGGCTTCACCACTTCTTTACGATGGGAGCAGGGGCTGATGTTAATGCCTTTTTTGGCGTCATGACAATGATTATTGCTATTCCTACATCGGCTCTCATCTTGAACTGGATAGCAACGATGTACAAAGGACGAATCAATTTCTCCACACCAATGCTTTGGTTCCTTGGTTATGTAGCAGTATTTTCTGTTGGCGGTATGTCTGGCGTAATGCTAGCAGCACCACCAGCCGACTTCCAGCTACATAACAGCCTATTCTTGGTTGCGCACTTTCACTCAATGGTAATAGGCGGTGTGTTGTTTGGTGTGTTTTGCGGTATAAGCTATTGGTTCCCTAAATTTACAGGACTTAAGTTGAACGAACGTTTAGGACGCTATGCTTTTTGGTGCTGGATTATTGGCTTCTGTATGTCTTTTATTCCTATGTATGTTTTAGGGCTAATGGGTGCGACCAGGAGACTTGACCACTATGACTCGTCTACTGGCTGGCAGCCATTATTTATCATCATGCTTCTAGGTGGAATAGTTGTTGCTGCTGGCTTAGCGCTACAAATAATTCAAATAATAGCGACTTTTATCCAGAAGAATCATTTAAGAGATACGACTGGTGATCCTTGGAATGCTAGGTCACTAGAATGGGCTACAGCATCTCCGCCGCCATTTTATAATTTCACGACTATACCTGAAGTATCGAGCATTGATGCATTCTGGGAGATGAAACATGAAGGAATAGCTGAAACTAAATATCAAGATATCCATATTCCAAAAAATACAGCGGCAGGTTTTTATATTGCCTGTTTCGCATTTTTAGTAGGTTTTGCATTTGTATGGGAGATAATCTGGCTGGCAGTAGTCTCATTAATCGGCATCATTGTAGTGTTTATTGTTAGGGGCTTTAATGAAGAGCCTGAATACACACTCACAGCAAAAGAAGTTCAAGATTTAGAGGAAGCACGAACAAAGAAGCATCTAGAAAGAACTAAACTGGCAAATGATGATGACACAGAAGATATGGGCTTAATAGACTTTATCAAAATAGTCATAGCATTCGTAAAAGACATTATAGTAAACAAAAGGTGGCGCAAATGGTAGACGAACACGCACCAACACATCATCAAGCTGAGGCAGACGACAGAGCACTCTTTGGGTTCTGGATCTATCTAATGACAGACCTTTTAATGTTTTCTGTTTTGTTTGCCGTTTATGCAGTTCTACAGGGCAATACAGACGGAGGAAAAACCGGAAAAGAACTCTTTAGCCTCAACCTTGCCTTAACCGAAACATTAATACTGCTAACTAGTAGCTTTACTTGTGGAATCGGCATGATAGCAGCTAGAGCAGGGCGCAAAAATCAAGTCCTGACATGGTTCGGCATGACATTCATCTTAGGTCTTATCTTTTTAGGATTAGAATTAAATGAATTCTCCAACTTGATACGTGAAGGCCACACAATTCAGAGCAATGCCTTTTTATCATCATTCTTTACGCTTGTAGGTACACACGGTCTACACATAACTTCTGGTCTTTTATGGATGGCTGTAACATTAATATATATTGCAAAACGTGGTTTAAACTCAAATATGGTGCGTAAGCTCGCGATGCTTAGTTTGTTCTGGCACTTCCTAGACATAGTCTGGATATTCATATTTACAATTGTCTACTTGAGGGCTTTCGCATGAACGATTTTCCTATAAACGAGAACAAGAAACCAAGTAAAGAGCATGGAACGATTGCGTCATATGTAGCAGGATTCGTGCTTTCATTGATCTACACCTTAATCCCATATTATTTAGTGGTAAACCATCAATTTTCCACATCGGCATTAATTACGACAATCATTAGTTTTGGAATTGCTCAGATGATTATCCAGGTAGTGTTCTTTTTGCACTTAGGTAGAGGCCCTAAGCCTTTCTATAATGTTGTCTTCTTTTTTGCTACAGTCGGATTAATCGTGGTAGTTGTTGGCGGATCAATATTTATCATGGACAACCTACACTACAATATGACTCCGGCAGAAGCCAGCAAGCAGCTCGCCGAAAAAGAAGCGATATATCAAGTAGAAGGCAAACTAACTGGCGCCTGTCAAAAATTACTCGCAAATCATGTCGTGACTATTTTTGGAGGCAAGGTTACGCCGCTACACACAAATGCTCAACTCTGCGACACTCTAACGTTCATTAACCAGGACAGCAGAATAAGCGATATAGCTTTTGGCCCGCACCCAAGACATGATGCATATGCCGGAGAAACAGAACTTACAGTTAAAAAAGGGAAAAACAAAACAATAACGCTTAATCAGTCTGGTATATATCAATATCACGATCATCTTGACCCAACGATTGCTGGCGATTTTATAGTAGCTAAATAATGACAGAACAAATAACTCATAGTAAATTTAAGACCTACATTGCACTAACCAAACCGGGCATTATTCGTGGAAATCTTATTACTGCATTAGCTGGATTTTTACTAGCCTCTGATGGTCATGTCAATTTATCGCAACTTTGTTATTGCTTGCTTGGCATAAGTCTTGTCATAGCATCAGGCTGTGTTTTTAACAATTACATAGACCGAGAAATAGACAATAAAATGACAAGAACTAGCAAACGCGCCTTAGTTTCAGGCGAAATCTCTAACAAAAATGCGCTAATATTTGCATCAATTTTGGGTATTGCCGGCTTTCTTATAATAGCGCTCCGTCTGAACCTTCCTACACTATATACAGGCCTCATAGGATTTATTTTCTACGTTGTCATATACTCATACTACAAACGACGCTCGACACACGGAACACTTATTGGTGGCGTGTCTGGAGCTACCGCCTTACTGGCTGGATACGTCGCAGTCACAAATAGATTCGACGCTGCGTCATTGATTCTATTTTTGATTATGTTGTTCTGGCAAATGCCACACTTTTATGCAATTGCAATATACAGCCTCAAAGATTACAAAGCAGCCGGCGTACCTGTACATCCAGCCGTATATGGGATACATTCAACCAAGCTAAGTATGCTCGTCTATACAGGATTATTTGTGATTTCAACTGTACTGTTGGCCGCGTTCGGCTACACAGGACTAACATACTTAGTGATAATGACATTACTTGGCGCCATTTGGCTAAGAATGGCAGTAGACGGGCTCAAAACGAAAAATGACGACAAATGGGCGAGGCAAATGTTTGGCTTCTCACTGCTAATGCTGCTTACATTTAGCCTTCTTATTGGACTAAATTTTATCCTGCCATAATTATTATGCTATAGTTAAAGTATGATTTTAATAACACACATTTTTATGGCAATTAGCAGTTTAGTATTAACTAGTGCGTCAATATTTTGGCCAACCAGCCAAAAACTCAAGGCGTCATATGCGCTTATTACCGGCACTTTAGCATCAGGAACATATCTAGTAGTATTGCATCCTGCGCACCTAAAGCAGTCTTGCATTAGCGGACTAGTCTACACTTCCATTGCACTTATTGGCGTAATAAAGGTACAGTCAAGATTACGCGAAATCAAAGTTCGAGCCAAGTCAGAATAAGCAAACTACTGACTAATTAAATAGTTTTTGATACTTATCTAAAGCTAGGTTTTTAAGTGCCCATTCGGCATATATACTAGGCATTTCTGCGAGTGAAAGAAAGTTGTCACTCTTGTCGCTTTCTAGAATATCCGATGCCTGCGAATTTATCTCTGCAATAATTCTATAGGTTTCTGTAATGGAGCCGTCGACAGCCATAACATCTAATAGTTCAGGGAGTAAGGCTAGATCAAATCTATCGTTTAAATATTTGGATATGCTAGAATTTTTTGATTTTAATGATAGCAAGATGGGCAGGGTGTACACGCCTTCTTTAACGTCGTTACCACTAAGTTTACCGATCAATTTTGCATCTCCGATGAGATCAAGCAGATCATCGACTAATTGAAAGGAACGGCCAAAATTAGCACCAAATTCAGCGAGGGCAGATAATTTATCCTTACTCAGTTCCGCGCATAGTCCTCCAATTCTACAGGTAGCCGACATAAGGGCGGATGTCTTGCCATCAATAGCTCTAAACATAGAATCAACAGAGCGCTTCGTATTGTAACTATCCGCCATCTCCAACATCTGGCCAATTGTCATCTCTCGAAAAGCTGAGGCTAAAACTAACCCACAATCTGACGAGATAGCAGAAGCCATTTCAATCGACTTCGCAAATAGATAATCACCAGCCAAAATAGCGTAATCCACTCCCTCACGAGCGTTAATAGTAGCCACCGACCATCTACTGTCTGAATTGTCGATAATATCGTCGTGAATCAAGCTGGCAATATGCAATAACTCAATTGACGCAGCTAATGCCAGAACCTTCTCGTCTATTTCTTGGCCACAAGCCATAACTACAGCTATCAATATAGCTGGGCGTAATCTTTTGGCCTTAGGGCTCAACATTCTAGTTAAAGACTGTCTAATAGGCTTAGGGGCGTCACTCAAACACGTAAATAATAGAGAATTTAGGCGTACTTGATAGTCGCTCCATTCTGGTATATTCAGCGATTCGGTTATAGAGAATTTATTCATCAGTACTTATCATTCTACTTTAAATATATATTATTGATTAACTATATAAGAATTACTTCTAGAAAAAATACAGACAAAGGTTGTGTTTATTGACGATATACTATATAATATAATCTAATTAGCACAATATAGTAGTTTTTATATGACCCATAAATCAAACCATCTAGAAATTAAACAAAATAGTATTAGCGGACAATTAACGTCTAAGAAGTTAGCTGCCATTCTTGGCCTAATCATAGTGATTTTTGTCGGCGCCGTACTTAAGATCTAGTCAGCTTTAGCGAGCAAATATTAAGCACACAGGCTTGTTTTGTCGTGCTAATATATAGTTATGACAAATTTTTTACTCACAGCGCTAGCCGTGTCCATGATATTAAACTTAAGTCTTTTTCTTGTTGCATTTCGCTTCCAAACAGACAGGCTGACTGATGCATCTTACGGCATAACATTTATCATTCTGGCTATCTACGGGTTTGTAACTTGCCATGCTACCAAGTTTCATCTATTAATTCTTTTGATGGTGATCATATGGGCAGTCCGACTGAGCGGATTCTTGCTTTACCGGATATGGCAAAAAAAGAAGGATGCACGATTCGACGAAATGCGTCACAGCTTTTGGATGTTTGGTCGTTTTTGGCTACTGCAAGGTTTGGCCGTATGGGTGATACTTATAGCGGGACTACTTGGACTACATCAACATGTTTCTGTTAGTGGAAAATTAGCTGTAATAGGCTTCTTACTTTGGTCTACTGGTCTCATTATCGAATCAATTGCTGATATCCAAAAATATAAATTTTCAATAGATACTAAGCCTCACGATCCATGGATAGCTACAGGATTATGGAAATATTCTCGGCATCCTAATTACTTAGGTGAAATAATGGTTTGGGTAGGCATGTACGCGCTAGTTTTTGAATCGCTATCAACAAAGGGAAGGCTGTTAGGACTGGCTAGTCCGATATTTATAATAGTACTGCTATTATTTGTCAGCGGCATACCAATCCTAGAAAAGAGCGCCGACAAAAGATGGGGTAAACTAAAAGACTACAAAGCCTACAAGGCCAGAACTAGCGTACTACTACTTTTGCCAAACAAAAAATAATCTAAAAGTGCTTGCGGATGTGGGCCATAGTATAGTCCCAGTCAGCGTCGGTTTTCTTGTGTGGATTAAGCACATTTGTAGGGTCAAAAATACTCTTAACTTCTTTAAAGTAGCCATAAATCTGCTTACCGTACATTCTTTCGAGCCAAGACCCACGTATCATACCGTCGTTATGCTCACCAGACAGTGACCCGCCATAGCTCAATACTAGGTCATTAACTTCCTTCATGACTGGAATGATTTTCGCCACTTCCTTCGGGTCTTCAATTTTCATCAGTGGAATTATATGAAAGTTACCGTCGCCCATATGACCTGCAACAGTAGCCAATAATTTGTACTTATTTAGTATTACTCTTAGTTCAGGCAAAAATTTAGGCAAATGCACTGGAGGTACTACCAAATCATCAATGAATGGCGCAGTGTGCTTATCCTTCACTTTTTTACGAAGCAAGTTAAAGCTTTCTCGTCGCATTATTCTAAACTTCCATGCTTTAGCTGGTGTACTATCTTCTTCGATGGCCTGCATTTTATATTTCTTTAATTGATCGTGCATATTTTTAATCTGTTCGTCAACAGAAGCTTGTGTATCGCCGCTGAATTCAATCAAAAGTATTATCTTAGGGATCCCCTTCATTAAGACTAGAGCATCAGGTATAAGACTAATCCCTAACTTAGCTAGCCCCAGCCAGCCGAGATTTTTACGAAAATAAGGGAAGAACTTGATGGAAAGATTTAGTGTGTAATTATCGAAAGACTCAAAACTAATAGGCTTGTTCTTCATTACATCATTTATGACTTCGCCTAGTTCATTGGTGTTCTTCATGAAGCACACCAAAACTCCAGTAAACTTTTCAACAGGCTGTAACCTAAATTTAATGTCCGTTATTAGCCCAAGAGCACCCTGTGACCCGACAAGCAACTTAGACATATCAAATATTTCTTTTTCTCGGTCCCACACATCCCACAAATTATAACCCATAGAGTTTTTGCTGACATGCGGCCTGGCTGCTTTGATTGCATCGTAATGATTATTGACGAGTTCATATGTCTTACGGTATATTTCACCCTCAAAACCTTTTAGTTTAAGCTTATCGTCCAGCTGTTTCCTATTCAACGGCCCAAATGTATACTCATTTCCATCTACCATAACTGCTTTAAGTTCGTCGACAAAATTAATTGTTTTACCATAGCGCAGTGACATTTCGCCACCAGCGTTATTGCAAACCATGCCACCGACAGTGCATAGCTCACGCGAGGCAGGGAAGCTAGGCATTAAAGCCCCATGCTTAAGAGTTTCTGGTTCAAAATCACGATAATATACTCCAGGATCAACTCTTGCGCTAGTGCTACTGACCTCACGAGTTTTATTAAAATGTTTAGTAAAATCAATAATTATCGAATCATTGATGGGCCCACCAACCATACAGCTGCCTCCGCTTCTAGCAGTTATGGATAGGCTGGGGTTAGACTTTTTGTTTGCTGTGACATATTTTATAAGATTTTTTATGTCATCACTGTCCTTAGGAGATACAACTAACTCTGGCTTCATTTCCAGCATACTTGCGTCGTGACTATAGAATTCGATAACTTCAGGAGTATCATCCACTTCGCCTTTAATTATCTTATGTAGATCGTCTTTCAAGCTGGATTGTTGATTGCTCATAACCTTTCTCCTGGGCCATACTATTTATTTTTATCTATATTATATATAAAGCTTAACCGTTGTTAGCTAAAATCACAAAACATAATGTACAATAGTACTAACTATGAAAAAAATTGTCGTTATTGGAGGGGGATTTGCTGGTATTTCGGTTATACGCGACCTTAGGGACGTTGAAGACGCGGAGATTATCTTAATATCAAATGACACTGAATTCCGCTACACACCAGCGCTTTATCACACAGCTACTGGAGGCTTAAAGCGCGAATCTTCTATGCCTGTTCAAGATCTAATAAGCACAACTCCTAGAACCAAATTTATTTTAGCCAAAGCTGATAAAATTGATCGTGCTAAAAAATCAATTACATTAGATAACGGCGATACCATACATTATGACTACTGCGTTCTTGCGCTTGGAGTAGTTACCAATTATTTTGGAGCAGAAGGATTGGACAGATACAGTTACAGTATAAAATCAGCCAAAGAAGTAGAGAAGCTCAAACAACATTTGCACGAGCAACTTATAGACGATAAACG
>JBAXJI010000016.1:0-17156 GCA_037137935.1 Candidatus Saccharimonadota bacterium
GCCCAGCATAGACACCGCACCAAGTGCTGATTGGGCCCCTCCAGTACTAGAGACACCGCCATTTGGGCCGCCCAGCATAGACACCGCACCAAGTGCTGATTGGGCCCCTCCAGTACTAGAGACATCGCCAATTGAGGGTTTTGAAATCAAAGAATTAGCATTTGCCGCGCAAGCTATGCTTGCCGCCATGGGACAAAGGCATCATATAAAAAAACTCAAGGAGTCTCTAATCGACAAAGGAGTCATGGTCGCAGAAGCGCAGAAGCTGACTTTAGCCAAGGATGAGCTAAATAAACCACAAACAGTAACAAATAGTGAGGGCGAGGAAATCATCCTGCCAAGCACCACAATTCCTAAGCCTATTACTAGAAGACAGCTTAGAAAAGATAGGAAATTAGACAAAATATCTGCTAGGTTACAGAAAGATAGTCTGATGAGCTATTCGAGGGCCATAGATGTAGCGAACAAAGCAAGATCAAATCCACAGTTCAAGGCAGGGATGCCTGCGAACATAAAAACTTATGGACTTCTAACTCCAGAAGAGATGGCCAGATGGAGAACTATAGACACGCAAGGCTATGGCAGGGGGCGCCGAACAAATCCTGGTCGTGAAGGAACCATTATCCCTACAAAAGCTGTCATAAGTATCGATAAATATGAAAAAAGAATCGCAGACAAAACAAACAAACGACACAAAAGACTATTAGCTCTAGCCAATGACGGAGAAGAGAAGCCTGACACACAACGAAGAGTTAGAGGAGGAAATAATACTGGAGGAAAGCTAGCGAGAAGAGTTAATCGGAGAATAGACCGCCACGCAAAATTAGCTAGGCAATATACAGAAAAAATCTCCGAGATTGAAGAGCGCAGACTAAGAGAACTACAGAGATCACAAATTCCATCTAGCGACTCCGAAGACGACGAAACTACAATATAGTACAGCCGGCGCTAGTTAGCTATTTCCTAGTTGGGCTGAAATCGTTATACTAATGCTTATAGTTCACGTCACTAAGTGGGCAACGAGGATTAGTTATGGCAGTTTATGTAGTAATTCAAGATATTGAGGCTGAGGATAAATTTCTTGGCCCTTTGACGTTAAAACAATTCTTGTTCGCAGGCATTACTGCAGCATCTGGTTATCTGGGCTTCTACCTTATATCTACAGCCGTTTGGTACTTTGCTATTCCGCTGATTCCTGTCATCATACTGGGCGCATTCTTGGCCTTTCCTTGGGGCAGAGATCAGCCTACAGAAGTTTGGCTATTGGCCAAGATTCGTTTCTTATTTCGACCTAGGCGACGAGTATGGGACCAGGCTGGCGCACAGGAACTAATATCTATAACTGCTCCAAAAGGCGACAACCACCAATACGTCAATAACCTTGACCAAGATGAAATTCACAGTAGACTACGGATTCTAGCTAACACCATAGATAGTCGTGGGTGGATTATCAAAAATGAGGCAATTAACTCTTTATATAATTCCAAGATCAACACTCAGGTCAGCGGCACCTCTGATCGCCTTATCGACATTAACTCGATGCCGCAAGATGTACCCGACAACGATATAACCGCCTCTGACGATATTATGGATGTAGAACACAGTCCATTAGCTCGACAACTAGACGAGTTGATGAAGAACTCTTACCAGAGTCATGTCAAAATCGCCCTCGACCAAATGGGCGAAGCTCGAACAGTACCGTCCACGACTCAAGCAATTCCAACCGCTCCACAGCAAGTATTAGGCATGCCAGCACCAAATTATTGGTTTATCAATGAAGCTAACTCGCCAGACAGCAAGCTCGGGGTTACTAACGCAGCGTATATGCCAACCGATTCTACTGACCTTCCTTTAGTGCCTGAAGAGGAGGAGCTTATCAAAAAGATTAAAGAAAGTCCTGTTTTAACAAAAACAATGCCTGAACAGTCTAAAGCAAGCACTCTAGATGCCGCTACTAATATTGCTAATGCTAAGCCTATGAAACCTGACGTCAATCCTGCTATACTTGGACTAGCTAGCAATAACGACCGCGACATCGCTAGCTTGAGCCGTGAGGCCAACATAATAGACAGAAAATCATCTGGTGAAGTCATAATAAATCTTCACTAATGCGTATGAATTATTCAAAAGTAAAGGGTAGGCAAATTTAATAATGAAACCGTCACAACCAAGTCAGCCAGCACCAGCGCCAGCAGGAGCAGGGCATGCATATATACAAGAGTTTCAGAACGCCAAACCTGGCGCGCCAAACGAACCAGCCAAAGTCGACCCAAAAATGGGCTTACAATCTACATTGGCAGCCGCTCCAAAAGTAAATCCTAACAGCACCCAAAACTCTCTAGAAATCGCCGAAATCCGAGACGGAATCGTCATCTTAAATGACGGAACCTATCGTTCAGTAATAATGGTTAAATCGATTAACTTCGACCTTATGAGCCCGCAAGAAAAAGAGGCTGTTGAATTCAGCTATCAGGGCTTCTTAAACTCGTTATACTTTCATATTCAGATTTTTATTCACTCTCAGAAGGTGGACCTCGGACCATATATCGCAAAACTAACAAAAATTAGCAACGAACATGACAACATGTTGCTTGCCGTACTGATGCAAGACTACATAGCATTTATGGATGACTTGTCACACCAAACAAACATCATGGACAAGAAATTCTACGTAATTATTCCTTATTATCCTAAGGCTGATGTTCAGCAAGCCATGAACGCCACGAAAAAGCTATTTAAGGGCGTAGGCGTTATGGCAACAAAAAAACAAAATCAGCTAATTGTCATAAACGAGGCAGACCTCGAGGCAGCAAAAGAAGAATTACGCAACCGTGTGCAGTCAGTATTGGGTGGACTGCTTCAGTGCGGCGTGCAAGGCCTGCCTCTCGACACACAGGAATTGATTGAATTATATTATGATGTTTACAATCCAGACACAGCTACCAGGCAACCGCTAAAGAACTTTGATGAGCTTATTGCGCCAATTGTAGGCAAGGGAGTCGGTAATGCACCAACACCAAACCTCGACAGGGAGCTAAAATGACGCTGATAAAAAGGGGAGATAAATAATGTTTGGCAAAAAGAAGCCCCAACTAGACCCTGTAGCCCTAGCTGAAGCTAGACGCATTCAAGAACAACAAGAAGTTACCAATGCTTTCCAAAAGGGCGTCACTGCATTACGCGACTTTATCGCTCCTAGCTCATTAACCTTCGACAATAGCTACTTTCATCTAGGCAATCGTTTCGCACGAACTTTTTATGTATACGGCTACCCGCGACAGCTATTTACCGGTTGGCTGAGTAGTATGATCAACCTCGACGAAGTGCTTGATATATCTTTATACATTTATCCTGCGAACACTCAGGTAGTACTAGAAAGTTTGCGCAAAAAAGTAACAATGCTAGAGGCAGGCATTCAGATAGATAACGAGAAGGGTAGAGTTCGCGACCCGGCCAAACAGGCAGCAATTATCGATGCAGAGGACATGAGAGACAAGCTACAAGTTGGCGAGGAGCGATTCTTCCGACTAGGTTTTTATTTTACTATCTACGGATACAGCATGGAAGAGCTGGAATTTATAAGCCAAAAGGTAGAAACCTTACTCGGTCAGCAGTTAGTTTATTCAAAGCCAGCATCCTCCCAGCAAGAACAGGGCTTTAATAGCACGCTACCGCAATGCTCTGATCAGTTGCAGATACGACGCAACATGAACACCGGCGCAATTAGCACTAGCTTCCCATTTACTAGCGCCGATTTAAGTCAAGAAAACGGTATTCTGTATGGCGTAAACATGCACAACTCTGGATTAGTGATTTTTGACCGGTTTTCTCTTGAAAACGGCAACTCTGTCGTCTTTGCCAAGTCTGGAGCCGGTAAATCTTTTGCGGTTAAATTAGAGGCTCTAAGAAGCTTGATGTTTGGTACCGAGATCTTTATTATTGACCCTGAAAACGAATACCAACGGATGTGTGAAGCAGTTGGCGGGGCATATATCCGCCTCAGCCTTAGCTCTACGACAAGGATAAACCCCTTTGAACTACCAAAGGTAGTTGATGTAGAAGAGGCCGACAACGCCCTCCGAAGCAACCTGATAACACTTCATGGTCTATTTCGATTAATGATGGGCGGAGCACAGGCTCAAATGTCTGGCGGCAGCATATCTATGCCTCCTCTTAGTCCTGTAGAAGAGGCCGATCTAGACTCCGGCCTTATAGAGACCTACGCTAAGGCCGGCATAACCAACGACCCTCTAACCCATACCACAACTCCACCAACTATTACTGACCTATATGACACGCTTCTACATATGGGCGGAACTGGCCCACAACTCGCACAACGACTACGCAAATACACTACCGGTACTTTTGCCGGCATATTCTCGCAACAATCTAATATCGACATCAACAACCCTATGGTAGTGTTTAACATTCGTGATCTTGAAGACGAATTACGTCCTGTGGCTATGTATATTGTGCTTAGCTTCATCTGGAATATAACCAAGAGTGACCAAAAACGCCGCATTTTGATCGTAGACGAAGCCTGGCAATTAATGAAATACGAGGACTCTGCTAACTTCTTGTTCTCGCTAGCCAAAAGAGCTCGCAAATATAATCTAGGCATCACTACAATCAGCCAAGATGTTGAAGATTTTATGGGTTCGCGAATGGGGCGAGCCATAGTAGCCAACGCTTCAATGCAGCTACTACTCAAGCAATCGCCGTCAGCCGTAGAAGTCTTGACGCAAGTGTTTAGGCTTACTAGCGAAGAGTCTAAAAGGCTCAGTCAATTCCCGGTAGGACAGGGACTGTTCTTTGCTGGCCAAAGTCACGTTCACATGCAGATAACTGCCAGTCCAACCGAGTCCGACCTAATAACTACAGACCCGATAAAAACCAAACAGCTGTCTGATGCCGCCGACGCCGCAGCAATCGCAGAGATGAACGACGCTCAAGGCTCTATCGATCTAAACAATCAACAACTATAGCCACAAGCTTAATCGTGTATAATCTGAGTAATGAGGATGTATGGCCAATAGAGTTTATGACGACCAGATTGATGAAGTTGCCAAGGATGGTACCATTAGGCCCGATGATCAAATTCGGGAGCTAGAGAAGTCTTACAACAGTCCGTCAGCGGAAAAATCTGGTAGTGACATAGCAGCTGAGAGGGCTGACGAAGACACACCAAGAGAGACTGAAGGCGCGGAAAGGTCTGGCAGCAGTGCAAGCTCCGGTAAGTCCAAAGCTGAAACTAGCGAAAATTCCAAACTAGACAAACAGATTGGGAGTGGTTTTAAGGACGAGAAAGCAAAAGGCAATGCTAAATCAAAATCAGGCCCTAAATCCAAAAAGAAAAAAAATATTATCGCCATTGGTGGAGGGCTTGGCCTTACTACCGTTATAGGCGTTCTTGCAGCAGCCATGTTTTTATTGAGTTCTCTTAAAATACCTCATTTAATGCAAAATATACAAACGCTAGAATTCGCTCGCTTAAGTCGAAACTTTACCAAATCTTCAAGCGACTTAATTGGGGAGAAGATGACTCTTGAAGCCTCGGACGTGGCGGGCAATGGTCTTGCCGAGGAGTTAGCGACTACTTATGGAAAGGATGTGGGCGAGAGGAGCGCGCTCTGGACGAAGATTGATCAGTGGCGACCCAAACAAGTCTTGAGCAACATGAAGGCTGAAGGCAAGTTCTCCTACGAAGTCACAAGTAAACCGGGGAAAATTTTTGGCGGAATAAAATCAGACGTAACTGGAGTGGTAATTGATGGCGAAGTTATACCTAGGGGTGGAGGCAGGTGGTTTAATTTTTTCGAAAATAGAACTAGTCGCTTAAGTTTTAGTGGCGAGTTACAGGGTCGACTAGAAGTTGCCTTAAAAGATTCAAATACTCTAGTACGAGGCGCGGTAGCTAAAGACATACGCGAACGGCTCGGAATAAAACTTAGACGATGGGAGCGATTAACGCCAACCTACAAAGACGCTAAGGCTACAGGAATTGCAAAAGCAGAAGCAGCCAAAACTAGAGCTGAGGCCGAAAATGCAGCCGTTCGAGACACAGAGGAAGCAACCGCCACCACTGCAGAAGGTGAATCCCTCCCAGTAATCAAAGCAGGAGAAGATAGCGCTGAAGCACTAAAGAAAGTATGCCTGCAGAGCGAGGAGTGCACGCAAGAGATCGTTAAAGATGGCGGCAAATCCTTAGCAAAGAGAGCTCAGATGGGCATAAACAACGCGCTCAAAAGCTCATTAGTAGAGGATGTACTTGGCACTCTGAGTATCGTCAACAAAATAGCGCTACCATTGTGTATTATCGATGAGGGCTCCGTCCAGAAGTCAGCCCCAGTAGTCAACGCTAACTCAGATCGTGCCAAAAAAACCTACTACAGTCTAGCATCGGCCGCAGATCAACAAAAATCCGGCCTAGTTGGAGCGAAGGAGGTTGACGCTCTAAGTCGTCAAGTTGGAGATATATCTAGCGCACCATCCGAGAGAAGAGCTAGCGGACAAAATGTCCATAACAGCGAGAACACAAACCCAGAAGCTGCAAGTGGCGGAAGTTTTACTATTGCCGATGCTATATTTGGAGACAGCAACTTTCTTGGACTCAAGTCATTATGGGATACAATCAGTCCGTATTGTAAGGACATTACCGACTTGAAAACTCAGGCTGGTATTGTAGCAGTTGAACTTCTTGCGAAGATCCTGACCGCCCTTACAGGACCTGAAGGACCAGCTGTAGAGACTGCAGTAGAGACTACAGTAGAAAATGTCGTTGAGGTAACCGTACAAAAATCGATAACAAAAAGAATAATTGGCGGATTAGTTAAAGAGGGGCTAGTAATTGCTGGGATAACTGGCCTCTCTTTGTATTCGAGAATGTTAGTTATGTCACGCATGGGCAACACCGTGGGTCCAATAGCCTCACCAGAGGAACTAGTAACTCAAGCAGACCAGGGGGGTATACTGATAGCAAATGACCTCAATAGAAAACAGCAGTACGGCAGGCCGATGACATCACCAGAAGTAGCCGAGAGTAACTACCAAGACTTGCAAGACATAGCTTTTGAAAATTCGCAAAAATCCTTATTTGAGAAATACTTAAGTCCTACCAATCCGACTTCCGTTTTGGCTAATATGGCTATTAGCTTAAACCTCAACTTTTCGCAGTCAATCGTCACCTCACTTGGAGATTTATTCACTAGCTTAGGCTCGATATTCAATCCCTCTAGCTTAATGTTCGTGTCTCTACTTACCGGCAACCAACACAAAGCCCTTGCCGCATCAGCCGACTACAATAATTATGGTATTGGCCAGATTGGCTGGACAGCCGACGAGGAGGCGATAATATCTGCGCACCCAAATACATTTAGCCCTATAAATAACGCTCAGTGGTTTGAGAATCCAGCGCATCATACACAAGCTCAACAAGAAGATATAAAAAATAGATGGGACAAGTGTTTTACGAAAGAGATGGGAGATTTATATAAAGACAAAGATATTGAGCGAGACCAAGTAACAGGAGCCATTGACGAGAACAAGGGTGATTGCTCTCCACACAACTTAGGCCCTAACGCCAAGACCGGCGACGGAGGATCTAAAGAGACGGCCGAAGCGTTTCAATATCGTCTATATATGAGATACAAAAACACTCTTGACCACAACACTGAAATAGCTAATGCTCAACCGGCGGCAAAACCATGAACACAATAAATAAACTTAGGCGTTTAGTCACCCCTCTATTCTGCCTAGTGCAGGTGACCGTCTTAATAGTCTGTCAAGTTCCCGCGAAAGTGCTGGCAGCACCCGTAAAACCGGCACAAACCCCAATTACTACCGAAGACCTAAATGATATATTGGGCCACCATACTTACTTTTCGACTAGAGAAATGGCGCCAGACTTTGTCTTGCCAGGACAAACTAAATGTGGCGCACTTTCTGGTGCAGCACTCGATTCCACATCGACATTAGGAAGCAAATCAAACGACGGCAATCCAAACCACATACTTACATATCCAGTCGGTCTATCAGAGCAGACTGCCATAAACGCAATCAATGCTTATATAGCTGAGCGTGAGAGGGGTGGATTAAGTAAATTCGGCCCTACACCTTATGCGAATCATGGAGCCGAGTTCGTAAAAGGCGCCCTTGAGTATAATGTAAACCCCTACCTGGCAGTAGCTCAGATGGTAGAAGAAAGCCAGCTCTCAACATACGGCGAGCCAATTACAGATGCCTATTCTACAGCAGCGGCAGCTCTGGCAGGCAACAAAGCCCTCAGCACTAAAAGTCATAACGGATTTGGCTGGCACGATTCTAGCCCTGGCGAGCCACACGCATACTGGAATAATGGTGGAGTTGCAAAATCATTAAAAAAATTTGATAACTGGTCAGACATTCTGACTGGCCCAGATAGTTGGTACAGACTGATTAGAAAAGCTTACCTAGATGTTGGCAGCTCGCACCATACCGACACCTATCAAGAATATGTAACGAAATATACTGGCAACTCAAATCCCGTCAAATACATTACCGCTATATATCAGTTTATAGACAGGATGAATGTTCTGGCAGGCACAACCCCTAATACAGTATCGGACTGTCCAATAATAGATCTAGGCAACAACCCAGCAACCGGCACAGCTGCGGCAACTGGCGTAGCGGCCGCTTATCTAACCAATTGCGCCGGCATAGCTGCGATAGCCTGTACCGCTATAAATCAACTAAGAGGAATACCTTATGGCAATGGGGGTACCGCTCCTGGAAAACCCGCGCCAGCTACCACTCCTTCTCCAATAAGCTTTTTGGATTGTAGCGCTCTGACTGGAATGGCAATTTATCGAGCTTTTGGAGTAAATCTTGGGGGTATATGCTCTACCAAATACCTAGTCAACCCTAACTTCGCGGTCATACCCGATATTCACACCATTCAGCCTGGCGACATTGTCGGAAGAGGCGTAGATTGCTCTAGCACGGTAGGAGGAACGGGCCACGTCGCCATAGTAGTCAGCTACAATAAAACGACCAAAAAACTTATTACAGTTGAAACTTCTAGCACTAATTGGCCGTCTGGAATAAGAGGCATTGGTGGAGCCACGGGCTACACAGTTAGTCTAAAGGTCGACAACATAGCCAAGGACCGTTATCCATACGAATGGGCCGTCCGTTATATCGGAAATACAACCCTAACCCCAGGAGCAAACTAATGAACATAAAAAAGAATCTAGAGTTCTTTAAAAGTCCGGTATTTATCGTAATAGCGGCCATGGTAATCGTCGTGATGTATGTATTAGGTGTTAAAAACTACAATGAAACCAAGCAGTTCAATGAGCGAATTGGATTAGAGTATATTTCACCAGACTCTGCAGCAATAACACTTAAAGACAACAAGAGCTTTTCTGCTGGCGACAACAGCACAACAGACAGCATTCTAGACGAAGATTTAGCGTACTTTGCTAGACATAGCTACAAGGAGTACAACCCCAAGACTAACCCTCAAGTAATTTTTGATGTAGCTAGCAAAACAAACGTCGACACCAACAAAATAAAACTTGTAGGCAAGTTTAGGCTCACAAAAGAAGAAGTGACTGTCGCTGTGGAAATAGCTAACTACGGCCGTATCAATAGCTCCATAATCGCAACAAAAACCAAAAGAACACTTGATGCCGAGCTACCGTCCAACAACCCAAGAGACCAGTTTATCGGCAAGCTACCTGTGTATGGTGGTAGTTTTATTATCGACTACAATCCTATGACCGATATGATATATTCCAACCTTTATAGTCAGAGCGCCGCATCAAAAACAGAAGCCTTAAATATGCTAAAAGCAGGACTAAAAAAAGAAATACTCTCGGACAGTGAATACAGCATAAGTTATCCCGTAACGTCTACCAACAATAGCTACTAGGATTGTTCTTTGCTGGTGGGGATGATAGTGCAGTTGTCCATAAAATGCTGAACAACTACATCGGCGTCAGTGGTCGTAATAAATGTCTGGTGATCTTCCAAAAACTTAGTCAGGGCTTGGCGACGCTTGCCGTCTAGCTCGCTAAAGACGTCGTCTAGTAATAGTAATGGTTTCTGGCCTCTCAGAGCCTCTAGGATGCGTAATTCTACAATTTTTAGACAGAGTAGTAGGGTGCGCATTTCGCCGCGTGAGGCGACGGCCTGGTCGCTTCTGCCGTTAATCAAAACCAGCATGTCGTCGCGGTGAGGACCATAGGCCGTGAAGCCTCGTAAAAAGTCCAAGTCGTGGTGCTTTTCTAGCTTAACTAGCATGGCGCTGCTGTAGTTATCGATCGTGCACGTAGCATCATAAACCAAGCCAATATCTAGTTTCGCACCGGATAACTGGTCATAAATCGGGTTAATTTGTTCGGCAATCTGTTGGCATAGATTATTACGTAGAACCGCTATCTGACCGCCAAGTTCGCTCAGGCGAATATTCCAGGCAAATATCTGCGATTGACCAACGGCAGAGCCTTTTTTTAATAAATTATTACGTTGTATGAGCGCTCGTTTGTAGTTCTTGCGCAGACGACCAAAACTCGGAGTAGTCTGTTCTAATAAATCATCCAAATACTGTCGACGACGCTCCGGCGAGCCACTAAGTAGACGAAGATGTTCTGGCTCGAATAACACTAATGGAAGGGTTTTGTTAATACTTAAGCGGCTATAGTTTTGGCCCTCCAGTTGGTAGCTTCGCTTAACAGCATCTCCGACATTCTCGAGCTTCACTATTCTTTGGCCACTATCAGCACTAGCCTCTAATCTAGCCCAATCCTTATCAAACTGTATCAACCCCTTACTGTTGGCACGGTATGAACTACCCAGAGCAATAATCAGTATCGACTCCAGTAAATTAGTCTTACCGCTAGCGTTCGGCCCAACAATAATATTCACACCGGCACCAAATTCAAAAGTATCGTCACCATAGGAGCGAAAATTCTGCAGTCGAATATTATCAATCATTGTAAGTAGTTTAACTTTTTGTTGTTAATTATCTAAACTCTGTTAGCTTTTGAGAGGCATCACGACATGCGAATAGTCGCTACCTTTTGCTTCTTGTATCAAAACCGGCTCGAGCTTACCGTTAAAACTAAAAATCACTTCGTCGCCACTCATTACGTGCAGGGCATCTAGTAGGTAGCGGGAATTAATCGTAATATCACCCTCGCCAGTAACCTTAGCTATTGCTGAAGCGGTATTTTCGCCCAACTGTGAGGCAACAGATCGGATACTGACTTCGCTCTTAGTGTCGTCAAGATGAATAGTAATACTGCCAGCACTCTCGCGGGCAAATAAACTAGATACTTTTGTTATATTAACGAATTCTGCTCGGCTAAGTGTTGCGGTAGTCGCAAACTCGCTAGGAATTAATTTACGGTAATCAGGATATTTACCCTCGATAAGTCGCGCCACAAGTTCAACATCCCCAACCTGGAAAAGTATCTGCTGATCGTCGTGAGTAACCTCAACCTTATCATCATAGTCAGCCACAATTCTTAGCAAATCCTGCATAGCAGAGGCTGGCACAAGTAGCGAAACTTCTTCGGTCATCTTCATTAGCTTCTTCTCGGCAAGGCGATAACTATCGGTAGCCACCATGAATAGTTCACCGTCATGCGTATGAAAATAAACACCTGTCAAAGTCGGTCGAGATTCGTCGCTCGATGCCGCAATAATAGTCTGCTGTAAACCTTTCTTTAGAGTCTTGGCGTCAATCGTCCAATGCTGACCCTTGGCAATTGCTGGCATAACAGGGAACTCTTCAGCAGAAACACCATTTATGACTGACTGATATTTTTCTGTGGAGATATGCAGCTTGCTGTCATCTAATGATAAATCAATAACGCCACTTGGTAGACTAGAAACGAAATCCTGAGTTAGTCGGGCAGGGATGGTGATACTGCCTTCCTTAGCAACCTTTGAACCAATATAGTGAGTTATCGCTATGTCCAAGTTAGTGGCTGCGATACTCAGTCTATTATCAACTGTTCGTAAAATAACATTAGACAGTATGGGTAGGGTATTGCGTCCATTGGCTACACGAGCGACCGTGTTAAGCGCCTTTGCTAGATTCTCCTGGGTGACTTGTAATTTCATGTTGATCCTTTCTGGTTATATATTAATTAATTAGATTTTTAAAAGGGTAGTAGCTCTTATAGTAGGGGCTGTGTATAGACTCCTAAAAGTGCCTTTTAACAGATTGGATAAACTAGTATAAGTCGGGGAGAAAGTTGCACACAAAACTTGTACAAACTGTTGGTAAGTCGAGGCTTGTGCACTGCTCGTCTTGACTCCAAAAACAGCCTGAGCACAACCACCAATATTTAGGCACAGGCAAGCTAGGGCGCTATCCACAGGCTGCCCACAACTACCAGAGACTACTCTTAGTTTTCTTGCAATGGAAGGGTGCTGATTTAGTACACTAGTATTTATTTTATGCATAGAGACGCTCCTTTATCTCGGCGATAGCAGAACGAATATCGGCATCAAATACAGACTCTTTCTCGATTTTTTCGACTGAGTGAATAGCTGTGGTGTGGTCCTTGCGTCCAAGCTCGCGAGCAATCTTAGGGAAGCTTAGGTGAAGCTCGCTTCTTAGTATGTACATGGCTACTTGGCGTGGAACAACAATATCTTTGTCGCGCTTTGGTCCGAGTATGTCAGACATCTGGATTTGAAAGTGTTTGGCCGTTTTTTCGACAATTTGTTTAGCGCTAACATGTTTTGGGCGGGTACGGCTTGAGCCGAGTAGTCCGGCAGCAACCTGCAAGTCTGGCTCGATGCCGCGCATTTCACAGAAAGCCAGTAGCTGATTGAGCGCACCCTCGAGCTCACGAATGTTGGTCTGAATGTTTGTGGCAAGATACTCAACAACAGGCGGGCTCAAATTAATGTCGTGGCTTGCTGCTTTGTTTTGGATAATAGCGCATCGAGTCTCAAAATCTGGCGTCTGCATATCTATACTCATACCCCAAGCAAATCTGGATCGTAGGCGTTCTTCTAGGGTGGGGATATCTTTGGGTGGCTTATCGCTGCTAATAATAATCTGTTTATTGGCCTGATGAAGAGCGTTAAAAGTATGGAAGAACTCTTCTTGAGTCTTTTCTTTGCCAGCAATGAACTGCATATCGTCAACTATCAAGACGTCAGCGCCTCTATAATAACCAGCAAAGTCGGTGTTCTTCTTGTAGCGAATAGCGTCTAAAAACTCTTGGACAAATTGCTCGGTCGATATATATACGACGTGAGCCGATGGTCTGTTGGCTAAAACGGCATTACCGACGGCCTGGATTAAGTGAGTTTTGCCGATACCAACACCACCATACAAAAATAGTGGATTATATTTAGTGCCCGGGCTTTGTGCTATGGCTTGGCAAGCAGCATAGGCAAGTTCGTTACCGGATCCAACCACGAAATTATCAAAGGTGTAGCGCTCGTTAAGACCCTGTCTATAGGTATGGGTCAAACTGCTGGTCGGTGTTTTGGGTGCTTGTTCAATAGAAGGGTTTAGGATTACGACATCTTCAATCACTTCAGCTTTCTTGGCAGGAGTGTTGGCTGTATATATCTTATATTCGACTGTAATTGGGTCTACGCCGTTTTTCTTGAGAGTGGTAGTGACTAGGTCGTTAAACTTGCGCTCTAGCTGCTGCTTTATAAAAACATTAGGAACGCCAACCACAAGATTATTGCCTTTGTGCTGAAGTAGAGTAGTGTTTTTGAACCAAGTAATATAGCTGGCGTGCGAAACCGACAGTTCAATTTCTCCCAACACTGCTTGCCATAAACCGTCTTTCATAAAGTCAGACACCCTCTTGTATTTACCTGTTCAAAACCTAGTACGGATAACTATATACAAAACCACGCTAGTTTTCCACAAGTAAAAACCTAATTACAACAGAAGGGATATATAAAACTATAAACAGGGGCTATTTTGTACACATGTCAAAAGTGTATCTTATAATCTGTGGAAAATGCTTGATGTATAGTGGATAACTAATCGAAATTGATAGGGTAAGTATTGTCAAAACTACTTACTTATCAGATTGTTTGGCGAGCATACTGCTTGCCTTAGTTTAATAAGGATATTTGCTAGTTCTGGCAGGGCGGTGAGGCGGCGAAAGCGCCACTTCTTAACAACACCTTGCTATTTGGTCTAAAAAAAGCTATTATATTCAACTAACACTAATGACTACTTCGCAGTAAATAGCTAAGTAAACAAGGGAAATCATGCCGAAACGAACATACCAGCCGAAAAAACGCCACCGCTCTAAGCAGCACGGCTTCATGAAGAGAATGGCTACCAAAGCCGGACAGCGTGTCTTGAACTCGCGCCGCGTCAAAGGTCGAGCTCGTTTAACTCACTAAAATTGCTTTATAGCTACACAAATAGCGACAAGACCAAACTTGGCTTGTCGCTATTTATTATTTACCGATTACTAGCTACTATTAAGAGATGATAAAGAAAATTCACCGGTTCCACGGTCTTGGCAGTCTACGATTCGTCTATAAACAAGGCAAAACTGTGCGTGGATCGGTTATTTCTATAAAATATAAGCTCGACGAGCGACGGCCAGGGTATAGGGTGGCCGTGGTTGTTAGTAAGAAGGTTAGCAAGTCTGCAGTTGTCCGCAATCGGATCCGTCGCCGAGTTATCGAAAATATTCGTTTACTAGAGGACCAAATCAGCCAGCCATACGACCTAGTTGTCACTATTTTTGACGAAAAAGTCGCGACAATGCCGGCTGAGGAGTTGACCGACGTACTAAAAAACCTTTTAAGGCAAGCTGGCGTGGTATCATAGAGGGAGTCAAAGTTAAGGAGATCTATGTTTACGACGTTCATCGTTCAGCCTATTTTCAATCTGTTAGTGCTTATCTACGCGTTAATCCCGGGGCATAACTTTGGGCTAGCGATTATTTTGTTTACCGTTCTAGTTCGTCTGCTAATGTGGCCGCTAGTAAAGAAGCAGCTCCACCAAGCAAAAGCTATGCGAGAACTTCAGCCAGAGCTTAAGCGCATTAAGGCCTCCTCAAAAGGTGACCGCCAAAAAGAGTCGGTTATGATGATGGAGCTTTATAAAGAGCGTGGCATTAATCCTTTTTCTAGTTTTGGGCTAGTGCTCATTCAGCTGCCAATATTTATAGGTCTATATAGTGGCTTACATCGTATTGTCATCGACCCGAAGGTCATCACTACTTTTTCGTATCCGGTCATTCAACACCTTGGTTGGATAAAACAACTTTCTGCCAACAGTGGACTGTTTGATAGTACTTTATTCGGTGTGGTTGATCTGACCAGAGCAGCTGTCGCAAAAACTGGTGGTGGTGGCATCTATTGGCCAGCAATGTTGATTGTGTTTGGTAGTGCTGTCATGCAATATTTCCAGAGCAAACAACTCATGCCAAATGTTAAGGATGGTAAGTCGCTACGAAGTATTCTTAAGCAAGCTGGTAACGGTAAGCAGGCTGACCAAGGCGACGTGAACGCTGCCGTAGGCAACACTACTCGCTATCTTATTCCTGGTTTTATATTTTTCGTAACTGTTAATATACCGTCCGCTCTTTCACTTTACTGGCTAACAAGTGGCGCCACAGCATTTATTCAGCAGAGTAGAGTGCTAGGAAAAGATGTTGAGGAAATGGAAGATTCAGTAGACAAAATAGCTACCAATGACGTAATTGAGGGCGAAGTTATACCTCCAAAGACCAAACCTAAAAAAGCAGGCAAGGGCGGTAATAAACGGAGGAAACGTTAATGGAAGAATCGATTCAGTACGCTAAAAAGTATCTCGAAGATATCCTGTCATTTTTTGGTCTAAATACCGAAGTTTATGCCACTAATAGCGACGACGAAGTAGTAGAGCTACACGTCCCCTCAACCCACCTAAACGGTTTTTTGATAGGCCAACGCGGCGACACTATGCGCGCAATGCAGTTTATGGTTAGTAGCGCCCTCAAGAACAATAACTACGCGGTTACCAGAGTAAATGTCGACATCGCCGATTACAAGAAGCAGCGAGCAGATCGTTTGGCAGAGGTTACTCTTGAGTGGATTGCAGAAGTTAAGTCTAGCGGCAAACCAAAAGATTTAGAGCCAATGAACTCCGCAGACCGCCGCATTGTCCACAAGACTGCGTCAGAGAACGGTGTAGAGACCGAGTCTGTAGGCGAAGGTCGTGATCGTCACATTGTACTTAAGCCGATAGCTGGCTAGCGTTTTACGCCCAGTTGCCTAATTATTATTGTTAATTTCTGTGGCGGGGCGACGCCTATAGTGCCATCACAAGCGTCGTCAATTCCGTCTTGATCGATATCTACCCCAGATGGCGTGCTGAAGCCGCAAGATTCATTAGAATCTATTATGCCGTTGCTGTTAATATCGTTAATCGGTCCAGGAATAAATATATGCTGGAAGTAGGTCTTTGCTTCGCCGGCAATATTTATAGTACTGGCATAAATATTATCAAAACCGCTAGTAATTGCCTGTGGAATAGTAATGGTTTGGTCCGCAGAACCAGCGCTATTTACCGTTAGAGTAGCCACATTTACGGATTGGATCATTATTTTTATTGAACTATTTGGAAGTAGATAGTCTATGTGGATATGTATTTGATTGGTGGCGCTGGTCGGGTCGAGTATGACAATAGGTGACTGCTCTGGCGGGCTAATTGTTGTAGTGGTGTTGGTAGAATTTAGGTTGTCGACATAGTTACGGGCATCGCTGCTAAAATAAGTAATGTCAGGAAGCGGTACTTTTCCGTCACCCTTAGGGCAAATCAAGACCGTCGGTTTGGCTGGGCAAACTATAAAGCTACCAAGATCGTTCCCAGTTAACCCCATTATTTTATTGCTCATAAGCACATGACCGTTAGAGTTAGGGTGGAAGCTCTCGTTGCCTAAGCCTAATCTTTGAACGGCTATTATGCCCACTAATCCGCCGGTTAAAAAGCCTGACCACCAAGGCAGATGGTTGTCATTGCCCTCGGTCACGCCATTTACTGCCATCTGAGAGTCGGGCACGATACTACACAAGTTTTTTCCTGCCAGAGCGTCCTCGATGTCTAGATAATATACTCCGGCAGTATCAGCTGCAGCCTTTATAACCTGATTCATGTAATGCACATCTTTGGCTACAAATTCACG
>JBAXJI010000017.1:0-16614 GCA_037137935.1 Candidatus Saccharimonadota bacterium
AAGCCAAATAAAAAACCCAGATGAACTGGGTGTTTTATTTGGTGCGCCCGGACAGTTAGCGCACATCAATCAAGGCGCCCGCTTCGCTGGGGCCTATTGCTGATGACCGAACCACCGACTTTCGCCAGCTAAAGCTGTCGAGGTCGACGGTTCAAATCTGTCCTGAGAAAGCCAAATAAAAAACCCAGATGAACTGGGTGTTTTATTTGGTGCGCCCGGACAGATTCGAACCGCCGACCCTCTGTTCCGAAGACAGATGCTCTATCCACTGAGCTACGGGCGCAAGATTATTTTACAGATTAACTAAAACATTATAACAGAGAGAGTGTGTTTTTAATCTATACGATAGAAATGACTATCTACAAGCTTCTGATATGGCAACCATATTTGCTTAGCTTTTTTGTGCGTAAGTGTCGACAGCTTAACTAAAATCAACAATAGCATGCTCAACCCGGTACATAGAAGCGCTGATAAAACTTGATAGAACAGACCACTACCAGAGTCAATCAGCAAAACAAACGATTCAGTTATGCTAAATAAAACCAGCATGATGAACCATTCATTACTAAAAACTTTGTTGCTCATCTGCATAGCAAAATTGGTTCTATTGATTTGATTAGCGACCAACTTATCTAGCAACTTATCAACTTCATCTTGATGATCGCCCTTATATTGTAGACAATATGTAATCAACTCTTCGTAATTTGACTCGCCTTGACCCGATTTATGCTCCTTGATCACAGCTTTCATATAATCTGTAAACATACTCTGTATATCATTACGAAGGCTTGCAGGTACCTTCTTGAGACCAATTATCATACCAAACATAGCATTGGCTTCTGCTCGCACTGTTCTATGCAGCTCCTCTATGCGACCCTTTTGGCCTGTTAGTATTGGTGCGATATAAAATCCATATAAAAATGAGTTGACCGAGAAAAGAGTCAATGCACCGCTAGAGAACTTTATACTTGGCAGCAATATTACGGCAAATCCGTAAGTTATAAACAGAACCACGAAGTATTGAGTTAATCGTATTTTTTCTAAAAGTAAGTTTTTCATTTGTCCTAATTGTACTAGCTTTGAGTTTTTTTGTTATTAACTTTGCTTGGTTCAGTTAGCTTTTTCTGTACATCTGGTTGATCAGCTTGGTCTAAGGTTTGCTGTAATATCTGTATCACACTCTTGGCGTGCTCTCGGCTCATACCAACTCTTGCTACGGCTAATGGCTGGTTATTTGGTCCTGAGTTCTGGATAAAGTTCATAACAACACCGTAGTTATTGACCATTACATGCACCATATCCGTGTAGACTACACGAATATCCATAGGCAAGACAAAAGCCGACTGTCTCATATTTTCATTACTTTCAAAAACTGAGCCACTAACGCCATCTGTCTCTTCAGAATATCCAGCCAATTCCCATAAATCAGCGGACTCTTCTTCACCTATTTCAAAATGACTTATAAGTAGCAATAGTATCTCTTCGCTTGGACGGCTCTCGCCAATCTCAAACTTTTGGAGCACTTCAGAATCAATCTCAACGGCTCCTGAAACTTCGTCCAAACTTTCGTGACGTTGTTCCCTGCTGTATTTGAGACGTCCGCCCAAAACCTTAAAAGGCTGTCTTTGTATGTTTTCTTTCCCCATTAAAATAATAATACGCGTTGTCTTAGTCTGATTGCAAGCAAAAGCAGGTATAATATAATCAGACTATGAAATTCAAACGAGATGTATCATTAGCTAAACACTCTACTATGCGGCTTGGCGGGCCAGCAGCTTATTTAGTGGAGGTCACAAAACGCGAACAAGTAGCTGAAGCTGTTAGTTTTGCAGACGACAATAACCTACCTGTAGTCATGATTGGTAACGGCAGCAACATAATCTGGAGCGATGGCGGATTTCGTGGCGTTGTTATTGTTTGTAAAATTAAATACTACGATGAATTTAAAGAAAATGACTTCAATAGCTATGTAACAGTTGGTAGTGGCGAAAACTGGGACGACGTCGTGGCCAGAACCACCAAAGCAGGACTTAGCGGAATAGAGGCGATGTCACTCATACCAGGTACTGTTGGCGCAACACCAATTCAAAACGTTGGCGCCTATGGTCAAGAAATAGCCGACACGCTAGTAAGCGTTGAGGCCTATGATCGTCAGTCAAAAAGCTTTGTTAGCATTCCTAAAATAGATTGCCGCTTTGGATACAGGACTAGTAGATTCAAAAACGAAGATAAACACAGGTTCTTTATAACAGGCATAACTATGCACTTAACTAGATCCACGATGGTTAGGCCATTTTACCAAGCTCTTGAAGACTACGTTAAAACTAATAACATCCTGGAATACAGCCCCGAAACTATAAGAAATGCCGTAATGACAATACGTAGAAGCAAGATGCCAGATCCTGCAGAAGTAGCAAATTCTGGGTCATTCTTCTCGAATCCTATAGTTAGCGCCGCTGAGTTTAAGGCTCTCCAGACTAAGTTTCCTGGGGTTATTGCCTGGGACGTCGGCGAAGGAAAATACAAATTGGCCGCCGGTTGGCTAATAGAGCAAGTTGGGTATAGAGGCGTCTACGACCCCGAAACAGGTATGGCAACTTGGGGCAATCAAGCTATGGTGCTCGTTAATCAAAAAGCAAAATCAACTAGAGATTTACTAATATTTAAGCAAAAAATCATCGACGAAGTCAGCAAGAAAATGGGCGTAAATCTAGTTCCTGAGCCGGAATATATCGGCGGATAGTCGCTCAAGGACTACTTATCGCTTGGCAATGGGAACTGCAAAGCGAAGGCCGTAACATCAGCCTTAATCTTATCTAGCTGTGACTCACTATCTTTTGAATTAATAGCCTTTTGCATCTGCTCAGCCAAAAATGCCATGTCAGATTCTACTAGTCCACGTGTGGTGATCGCTGGAGTCCCGAGCCGGAAGCCGCTAGGGCGGAATGGAGGCAAGGTGTCGTTTGGAATAGCATTACAGTTACCCGTAAGACCAACCCGGTCAAAAATCTCTTGAGTTACGCGACCATCGATACCGAAGCTACGGTGCATATCTATCATTATTAGATGGTTATCTGTGCCGTTACTAACTAGCTTAAAGCCCCTCTTCATTAACTCATCGGCTAATTGTTTGGCATTCTTTAATATCTGGTTCGCATACACCTGAAAGCTTGGATCTAACGCTTCTCCAAAGGCCACAGCCTTAGCCAGAATATTGTTCATGTGTGGACCACCTTGCGTACCGGGGAACACTTCTCTGTCAATTAAAGTCGGCAAGTTTTCTATAGTTTTTTCTGGTGCCTTCAACGGATTGCCGGCAATTCCTTTGCTTAGAATCAGCCCGCCGCGCGGACCACGCAAAGTCTTGTGTGTAGTACTAGTCATCACATGAAAGCCGTGATCAAGAGGATTTGGCAAAGCCTTGCCTGCTATTAATCCGGCAATATGTGCAATATCCGCCATTAGCATCGCCCCAACCTCATTACCGATTTCAGCAAACTTGGCATAATCTAACGACCTAGGATATCCACTAAATCCAGCTATTAAGATTTTTGGCTTTTCTTTTAGCGCCACTTCGCGCATTTCGTCGTAGTCGATTTCGCCAGTTTCGACATCTTTTACACCATAACGAACAAAGTTATAGAGCTTGGCGCTCGCCGTCACTGGAGCGCCGTGAGTAAGGTGTCCACCGTGGTCTAGACGCATAGCCATAATAGTGTCACCTGGATTTAACCATGCTTGGTAGACGGCAATATTTGCTGGAGCGCCACTGTGAGGTTGCACATTAGCATGGTCAGATCCAAATAGTTTCTTGGCGCGATCAATAGCAATTGTCTCAACCTGATCAGTGTTTTCTTGGCCACCATAATAGCGCCTGCCAGGGTAACCTTCTGAATATTTATTAGTAAAAACGCTTCCTAGCGCCTCTAGCACATCGCGACTAACATAGTTTTCGGAAGGTACTAACTCTAAGCCTTCTCTTTGGCGAGTCTCTTCATCTGATAATAATTTTCGTAGTGTTTTATCTTGCAACATATATTCTTTCTAGATATTAATAGTTTCCATTGGTGTTGGTTTTTAATTGCAAGTAATCAAATCATATATACATTATAAATCTATAGAGCAAAAAACAAAAATATAAGTCTTATTAGAGACTAATCTAGTTAAATTTCATATATCGACAGTTTATACCCTGCATGGTAATATTATTAACCTATGGATACAACCAACGAGAAAATTGGTCACCTTATTTACCAGATTAGACAGGAAAAGGGCCTTACCCAAGCCGAATTTGCTCGTAAACTCAAAACTAGCCAGTCAGCAGTTAATCGTATAGAACACGGCAAACAAAATTTAAGCCTAGAAACTCTCGGCCGTATTAGTGATGTTTTAAACAAACAAATCATTAGTATTTCTGGAGAGTCGGTTAATCTAAGAATTGAAGGCGGTCACGAACTTAAAGGCGAGATAACTCTTAAGACCAGCAAAAATGCCGCCGTCAGTTTGCTGTGTGCATCGTTGCTCAACAAAGGCACAACAAAGCTCAAAAATGTCGCACGCATCGAAGAAGTAAACCGAATTATCGAAGTCTTACGCAGTATCGGTATGCAGATTAAGTGGCTACCTGGAAATGATTTGGAAATTAAGCCCCCTGCAAAAATTAACATAGAAAAAATGGACAAAGCAGCTGCTCGTAAAACTCGCAGCGTAATTATGCTAATAGGGCCTCTGATGCATCTAATGAAAGAGTTTAAAATACCTTACGCAGGTGGCTGCGAGCTCGGTAAAAGAACTGTACTGCCTCATCTATATGCACTCGAAGAACTTGGCGTTAATGTCTTAACTAAAAGCGGTCATTACATAATCGAGGTCAAGAAACACCCCGCCAAAAGACCAATAGTACTATATGAATCAGGCGACACGACAACAGAAAATATCCTGATGGCGGCGGCTTGCATAGAACAGGAAACCGTAATTAAAATGGCGAGCGCCAACTACATGGTCCAAGATTTATGCTTCTTCTTGCAAAAACTTGGAGTCAAAATCGACGGTATCGGCAGCTCTGTATTGCGCGTAACTGGCGTCAAAGAAATCAAAAAAAATGTTTCATACTCACCTAGCGAAGACCCAGTAGAGGCTATGACATTTATTGCTGCAGCAGTTACTACCGACTCATCAATAACTATCAAGAGATCGCCGATAGATTTCCTTGAACTAGAATTACTTAAATTAGAAAAAATGGGGTTAAGGTACGATATCACTCCAACATACAAAGCCAATAACGGTAAAACTGATCTTGTAGATATCAAAATACACAAACATCACGGCAAACTAACGGCACCCCAAGAAAAAATCCATCCAAGCGTATACCCTGGCCTCAATATCGATCATCTACCCTATTTTGTACCAATAGCAGCTGTAGCCAAGGGTCGAACCCTAATACACGACTGGATATACGAAGACCGGGCATTGATGTACACCGAGATCAAGAAAATTGGCGTCGACCTAGAACTCGCCGACCCTCACCGCGTATTTATTAACGGACCAACTCGTTGGCGATCTGCCGACATTATGGCTCCTAGCGGTATTCGTCCAGCAGTGATTTTATTGATAGGAATGCTTGCAAGCAAAGGCACTTCCGTATTAAGAAACGTCTACACTATTAACAGAGGCTACGAAGATTTAGCCGAACGCTTAAACTCATTGGGCGCACACATTACCGTACTACACGAAATCTAAACCAAAGCAGTTTTTAAAGAGTTCCCTCCTAAATATATATTTGGAATATACAGCTAAAATATGCTATAATCACCCCTGTTACACTAGTCAGCGGGTGTAGTACAACGGTTAGTATGCAAGTTTTCCAAACTTGAGACGTGGGTTCGATTCCCTCTACCCGCACCATTAATCTCGCAATGCGAGAACAAGTAATAATGACTCTTACGACAGAGTAATAGTCGGTACGCACCCGTAGCTCAGCTGGATAGAGCAATGGGCTTCTATCCCACAGGTCGGGGGTTCGAATCCCTCCGGGTGTACCAATTTTAGAGCCCCAGCTTGTCTGGGGTTTTAAAATTGGCAGACACTCGGGGGATCTTACAAAGACGACTCTAATCCAGGTGGTTGGAGCTTTAGCGAATGGGGGTTAACCTGCTTTATGATGCTGTACCAAACGTAAGCATATTAAGAGTGCTACAATGATATTATGAAAAAATATCAAAGCGGTACTAGTGTGGTTGAAGTTTTACTCGTTTTCGTAATTACTGGAAGTGTAGGATTTATCGGTTGGTACGTATGGAATAATAGACCTGACAATTCACCACAAAGCACCACACAGACCTCAACTAGTTCTCGGTCTAATGTAACTTCTGCTGAAAATGACGTGGTTTCATCAAAACCAAACCAGGGTTACGTAACAATTAAGGAATATGGTATCAAAGTAAAAGCAATAGAAGCCGACAAGTTAACGTATACGGTCGGTTGCGGGAATCCATATTGTGCGGTAACTCTCGAGTTTAGCCAATTAGTAACAACAGACAAAAATTGTAATTTCGTAGCGGAGATAACACAAGGTTATCAAGTAAGCAACATGACACCTAAAAAAATCGGTGATAATTATTATGGAATTATGACCAATTCCAGAATAGGGGTCTTTGATTTCTCGAAGTGCAGCAGCGCAATAAACTCTCTAAGAGACACCATATATAAATCGATCACAACAGACAGTATTTCAGTGATCTAAACCCAGTAGGTTCGTGAAGTTCTAACTGCGTCAATGATGAAGTACCAATAAAAATGCCTCACCTAGAGTGGGGCTTTTTTATTAGCTATGTTAGCAATCGATCTTCAAGTTCCGTGCTAAAAATCCTATAGACTAATACCAGAAATCCTTCTTAAATCCTGAATAGAGCCTTAAGAATTGCCGTTCTAATTTTGGCCAAAATTTATATCTCATACTTAACGGCAACTCTAAAGCTGGCATTAGTTTCGACGTCTCTTCGCAGAACCCAGTCTTAAAAGTGTGTAAACCTTTCATCGAACTCGTCTCTAGCTCATCAGTAGCTGGAATACCAGAAAGGTCATACCTAACGACACCTGTTTTTTGTAAATCTCTCATAATCTCCCATTGCAATAATCTTGGAGCCATAAAGTTTGACTTCAGTCTTACAGAACCGCCGTCTTTATACCAAGCAGATTTACCAAAATTAATTACATAGGCTGCAGCCAACAAGTCCTTGTCGTGCCAAGCGAAATATAAACTACCCTGCTCATGTTCAGCGAAAGTCTTTTGATAATTATTCGCGTAGGCGCGATTACGAAAAAAGGCCCCAGACCTTTCTGCTGTAACATCTATTAACGACATTAATTTGTCCAGACGCTCCTGTGTTACTTCGAGTTTTTCCACTTTTACGTTATTACGCTGAGCGACTCGCGTCTCGTATCTGGCGCGTTTTTTCATTCTCGCAAAAACTTCATCCTCGGTACCATTCAAATCCACTATAACTGTATCCCTAGGCTGAACAGAGTTCCCGACAACCCATCCATTATTGATAAATGAATCTATCAAACTCTTGGAGTAATCCTGATAGAGCTCCAACTTAAAAGCCAGCCCGTTCTTGTATTTAGACTTAATCTCTTTTGTTAGTTCAGGGACTAATTTTGCGTCAATTCCGCTTACTTCAGGAGCATAATACAGCCTACCAAGTCCTGGCACAATTCTTGTAAATAATTGAATAGCTATTTTATTTTGTTTTGAGCTGGATATAAGTCGCAGGTAAGGCCAAAGATTCTTAGCCTTTGACTCACCCCAACTACTAGACTGCATATAATGAGCTCTATTGCTGAAATTAAGTACTAGCTGATCCCATTCCTTTTGATCGTAATTCTGCTCTATCGGTAAATCTTTGTGTATGCTCATTAGCTGGTAGCTATCTGTTCTGACATTATGCCAAAAATAATTATTTATTGATGATCTGATTACATGATAACAGACCTGCAGCACTTCTGGGTTAGGTCTACTGACAGACAAATATTAGTTACTGTGAAATCGGTAACAGTATCTCTTAAACGGCGGTTTACTTTTGTAGCCAAAAGACGTATAATGACCCCTGTTCAGATTGTACTTGTCTTTATAAAAATTCGAGAGAGGATTCTCGGATTTTAGAGGAAGCAGCTTTGTATGGCTTCTAGTACTGTTGGTCAAACTTGTTTTGCCGACGGTACAGAAACCATACAATTACATGCTGACGAGGCGGGCTTAGCTCAGTTGGTTAGAGCGCCGGGTTGTGGTTCCGGAGGTCGTGGGTTCAATCCCCATAGCTCGCCCCATATTAACAAAGTCTCACACGTAGTGAGGCTTTTTTAATATGGGCATGTTCCTGGCGTAGACTTACACGACACGATCCGACTTGTCGGAGCGTAAGTCGTGGGGGCAATAATTAGTCACAGCCCCCTGCACTATGTGCGGGCGGCTGGATTAATTTCACCTTAGTATCCCATAGCTCGCCCCAAATAAAACGTCTCACGGCAACGTGGGGCTTTTTAATTTTAAGATTATTAATCTTTTATCTTAATCGCTAGCTTACCTTTTACGGAGCCGCTTTCCCGCGCCTCAAAAGCCTGTTTAATCTGATCGAGGGCAAACACCTTATCAACCCGTACGGTCACTATGCCTTCGTTAATTAACTTTGCAAGCTTATCTAACTGCTCGGTTGAAGTATGAGTCGACTGGTAGATTGCGCTCACGCCAAACTTTTCTGACAACTCCTTATTAGGCTGGGCCGTCATAGAAACAATCACTCCACCCATTTTCATCACACCAAATGATTTATCGTATGTTTCGCCGCCAACCGTATCGAATACGGCATCAACATCAGTAGCTAAATCTTCGAATTTCTGTAACTTATAATCAATAACCTCGTCAGCTCCAAGATCCTTAACAAACTTTATCCCCTCGCCCGATGCAGTCGTAATAACGTGCGCACCAAGATGTTTAGCCATCTGTATTGCCACAGATCCAATTCCACCTGCGCCACCATGGATCAAAATTGTCTGGCCGGCTTGGAGCTTCATATGTTCATAAATAACTTGGTAGGCGCTTAGGCCAGTCATAACGATGGCCGCAGAATCGGTATAGCTTAAATTAGCCGGCATCTTGCCAATTTGACTAGATTTTGTTGTAGCGAATTCGGCAAAAGCACCGCTAGCTCCACCAACAACATTAGCCTGGCCGTAAACTTTATCGCCAATTTTAAAATCACTAACTCCCTCACCAATTTCTGTAATAATTCCAGAAATATCACCTCCAAGCGTGACAGGAAAATTGAGCGGAATCGTGTCTTTTAAGAAACCCTCACGCACCATGGAATCAAACGGATTGATACTGCTGGCATGAACTTCAATTAAGACCTGTCCATCGCCGGCTACAGGCTTAGATGCTTCCTGTACTTTGACTGCATCTGCGTGACCATAATTGTTAATTTGTGCTGCTTTCATAATTACCCCCAGTTAAGATAGTCGTTGCCATCAAAATATAACATCATACAGGCTCACTATACAAAATATTACAATAACTTCACTTGCTCTACATTGCGGCAATTTAGCGACAGCTAGTTATGCGCCACAATTCGTCTAAATATTGTCAAAATATGCTGATAATTCGCTGTGCAATACCATATATCTATTGCTAATATTGCCAAGAAAAGTAGCTTTTCGACACTTTTACCAGTAGTAAATCGTAATTTTCGTAGTGGAGGAAAGCCAAACCTTATAGGTATAGGCAGCAACCAAGGCACTCCTTCTTTTGTAAGAGTATCCATAATCAAGTGCGACAACATACCGACCAAAAACGCCCACCAAACTAGATTTATCTGAACATGGGGCATCAGTGGATGAATAAAATTAAGGAAGAGCCTGCTGAGTCCACCAAAAAGAGCAACACCCAAGAGTGAGTGTGTTAGAAAACGATGACCACCTAGACTTTTGCCGACAATCTTGCCAAAAAATCTGCCTACTGGCAAATTATGCCACAAGGGCGCAGTCGGTTGATCAATGTCTGGAGTGATTCCACCGATCTGATTAGCCACCAATGCCACTAATGCAGTTGCTAAATTAATATCGCCAATTGGATAAACAATCAGCAGTAATCCCAGTGCAGTAATAGCCGCTAAATCGTGAGTTCTGGCAGTCATATACACATTGTAGCAAGTCGGCAATGGCTTACTATGTTTATTTGTTATAATTATAGGTAGTAAATAATCTGTTAGACCAAATTACACAGGAGACTGTAAATGATTCGCAAAAGACTTGTAGGCTTAATAAAGTTTTTTAACATATATCGACAACTGGGCTTTGTTGTTTTGTCGTTTTTGATAGCCCTGCCGCTAGATCTAAGCGGACTTCATACGGCAGCCCATATAATCTTAATTACTAGCGCCACTCTAAATGTCATTCCACTACTATGGAACATGGTTAGAGATTTGCGTGACGGTACCTATGGCGTCGACATCTTAGCAGCCGTAGCAATAATAACTTCAGTCCTACTTAAAGAATACTGGGCCGGAATGATTATTATCCTGATGCTGACTAGTGGAGTCTCGTTAGAAGATTATGCACAACGTAGAGCCAAGACAGAATTAACCGCCCTACTAAACCGCGCCCCATTAATTGCCCACGTTCTGCGTGGTCGAAAAGTAGTAGACATAAAAGTTGAACTAGTTGTAATGGGTGATAAATTAATTATAAAACCTGGCGAAGTCGTGCCTGTAGATGCAGTAATAATCGAGGGATTATCTAGCTTTGACGAGTCTAGCTTAACGGGCGAAAGTTTGCCTGTTAGCAAAAAAAGCGGAGAAGAGTTACTAAGCGGTTCAGTAAATATCGAAGGCGCAGTAACAGTCAAAGCACTACACTCTGCAGAAGATAGCCAATACCAGCAAATCATCAAACTCGTAAAATCGGCATCTGCCAGCAAAGCACCTTTTGTTAGACTCACAGATCGCTATAGCATTCCTTTTACAGTAGTTTCATTTGTAATAGCCGGCGGAGCTTGGGCCATTAGTGGCGACCCTATTAGGTTTCTTGAAGTTATAGTTGTGGCGACTCCCTGCCCACTCATACTAAGCGCACCTATAGCTCTTATCAGCGGAATGAGCCGAGCCGCCAAACACGGAATAATCATTAAGACAGGCTCTGCCATGGAGCGCTTAGCCGCAATCAAAACAATTGCCTTCGACAAAACAGGAACACTCACAAAAGGGCAGCCTGTCGTAGACCAAATCATAACTTTTGGTAAACACACAAAAGAACAAGTCATAGGCTTAGCAGCTTCAATCGAACGAAGCTCTACACATATTCTTGCTAAAGCAATAATCGAAAGAGCAGAATCTAGCAAAGCAAAAATATCAAAAGCCAAGAAAGTCCGCGAATTTAGCGGCGAAGGGCTAGAAGCAAGTATCGGTGGAAAAGATGTGCTTGTCGGTCGTTATATTTTAATGGAAAAAAACAGCGTAAACATACCTGCAAGTTTTACTAGATCAAAAATTGATCAAACAGCCGCTTATGTTGCTATAGATGGCGAACTAGCCGGCGTCATAACATTTACCGACGAAATGCGACCTGAAGCACAATCAACACTAGACGAACTACATCATTTAGGAGTAAAGAATATAATGATGGTAACAGGCGATAACAAGGTTACTGCTATGGCTGTGGCGGAGCACTTTAGCATAAGTAAAGTGGTCTACGAAGCATTACCTGCAGACAAGATCGCTGCAGTAGAATCGGTCACAATTAGACCAGTAGGATTTGTGGGTGATGGCGTGAATGACGCTCCAGTACTAGCAGCTTCAGACGTAGGCATAGCTCTTGGGGCTCGAGGATCAACTGCAGCCAGCGAATCAGCAGATGTAGTAATAATGATGGATAGTATCAGCCAAGTAGCGACAGGAGTACGAATAGCCAAGCGCACATTCTTTATCGCTAAACAAAGTATTCTAATTGGAATCGGAATGAGTCTTGTGCTGATGTTGATATTCTCGACAGGCTATTTTAAACCAATCTACGGAGCGATTGTGCAAGAGTTTGTTGACGTAGTGGTGATCTTCAACGCTCTAAGGGCACACGGTTCATGGACAAAATCCAAAGCACTAAAAACTAACTAGGCAATATTAAGAACTTTAAAAAGTCCAACTACAGTCAAAATAATAAACGTATTATCTAGGCTAGAAAACGCTAAATTTTCAACTAGAGTTGTTGATGCCGATACTAGTAATAAAGCGGCTAGCGATATGGAAATATCCACTCCTCCAAAAATCATTACGCCCATCATGATCAAAACAGAAACAACAAAGAATGTAGCAGTTCCTGCGATTGACTTAGAATTGCTCAGAATCTTATAAGTATTAGACTTACCGAATCTAACTCCAATTAGTGCCGCAAAACCATCCGCCAAAGCCACATGAAGGCACGCTGCTGCAAATACGACATTCGCTGGCTCAAAATATGCTAACACGAGTATTGTTGCAGGAGCCAAAACCTCCCCTAAACTAAGACGGGAAATATCGTACCAACTTTTTATCAGCCTAGTTTTCTTGATGACCAAAAAGAATATTACACTCAACCAACAAATAATTCGTACCTGCGACCATGTAATAAAATATGGCGTAAAGGCGATTAGACTACCAGATATTATGTGGACGACTTTTCTTGCCGACTCACCCTTTATAACTTTTTTGTGCCAGAGTATTTCTGCCAATAAAACAACTAACGCTAACGTTACTAATAAGTATATTATTTTTACCATTGTTTGTATTGTATCTTACTTTAAGCTGAGTTTTGTTAAACTTTGTCGGCAGGAATTTCTTTTTTAGAGGCCTCTTCGTTCTTATTTTCGAGGAGGGTTTTTTTGCTAGGAACAAATATCGAGAAGGTCGAGCCCTTACCTACTTCGCTTTCTAAGCCTAATTTAGCATCAAGAAGTTTCGCCAATTTTTTTGTAATATACAGGCCAAGTCCAGTTCCGCTAGATGATCGTGTTCGGAAATCTTCTGCTCGGAAAAATTTATCAAAGACTTTCTTTTGATTGCTAACAGAAATGCCTATGCCCTGATCGCTCAAGCTAAACAACACTCCTCCATCTTGTTCTTTGGCCTTAAGAGTTATCACCCCCTTGTCGCTATACTTCATCGAGTTGGACATGAAGTTCTGTAATATTTCACGCACATACAGTCTATTAGACACTATGCTTTCTGGTGTTGAGTCATCGATTTCAGATTCAATCTTAAGGCCTTTTTCGACCGCTCCAGCTTGGTAAGAATCTTTTAGGTTGCTGATTATTTCTCTTGGATTAATATCTTCCAGTAGCATCTCTAGTGAATCCTTTTCTGCTCGAGCAAAAGTACTAAGGTCATTAAGCATGGTCGCCAGGAACACCGATTGATCATGTGCAGTCTTAAGCGATGCAACAACTTTTTTACCACCGGCTAATTTTTCGGCAAATAATATTGAGTTAGAAACGCCAGCCTCAACTACTGTAACAGGTGTTCTTAACTCGTGGGATATGACTGAGATAAATTCGTCTCTCTCATCTTCTAGTGACTTCTCGCGTGTTATATCCCTTACAGTCACTACATAACCAGCCTCCGCACTATCATAACCATAATTTGGGCGAATTGGAGTAACGACAATACTCAAAGAAGCTACGTCATTATCGCCGTACCTAATCTTAATGTCGTGTCGCTCGACAGGCTTACTTCCTTCTGGCAATAAATCTTTCATGGATACAGACACTTCTTTTTCGTCTTCAAGCTTTGCAAAATCGTCAACATTCTTATTAATCAGACTAACGTTAGTATCAAATAAGGCGAGTGCTGCAGCATTGTACATCCTAACTTGTTGCTTTTCGTCTAAAACAAGCACTCCTTCAGTCATATTATTGACTAAAGCAACTAGCCTTTTTTGTTCAATCGCCTCGCTTTTGATTGTGTCCTTCAATTTTTCACGGTCCCAATCGAACACTCTCTGATAATTAATATATAGACTACAGATCGCGGCGAAAACAAAGAAAGCTACAACTATATTAAGCTTATCTGTTTGACCTATATGGTCTGTATTAGTCAGGTATATGTACTTTGCGATTGAGGTCACACCAAAACAGGCTACAGTCAACCACACGCCTTTGGCGCCATAATATAGATTGCTGACAAACACCACAAGATAAACTCCCATAACATACGGCGTAGATGCCGCCGATATAAAACCAATACCCAGAAAAACAAAAAGCTGATAGAAAATTATGTAAGTTAGCGGCCTATTATTAACTCTCGCCATGTCAAAAATACGTAACAAGATGAGCAATATAAGAGTAATACTAAGTATGCTGGCAAGAATAATCTCAAAACTGGAAGAGGTCGGGTCGTATGCGGTATGAAAGGCAATGGTCATCGCCAGAACTACATGCGAAAATATAACCGCCCTACTATTGACGGATTTTTTAATAGATTCAGCTAGCTCTTCCGGTCTTCGAATCATAATTTAATCAATGCTTATGCTGACATTGTACAAGGTACTGGCGCGGCGGTCTAATCATAACGCCCTTAATGGCGCATAATCATACTTCGTACTACTGCTTGGAGGGATCGATCAGGATATATCCGTCTTTTTTGACAGATTTTATTACATATCCTCTGGAATTAAACGCCCTGTGTCGACGCAAGCGATAAACCAAAGAGTTTAGGGCCCAATCTCCTGCAACTTCGTCACCCCATATATAATCAAATATATCTTGCTTTCTCACCACTTTGCCTACATTCTTCATAAGTATCTTTAGCAGCTTCTTCTCCTTGTGGGGAAGGGTTGTCTCGCCGTAATGCAACAAATATCTCTGCAGTAATTCACTAAAAAATTCATATTTTCCGTCTACCAGCTTTATGAGTCCAATATTCAGCAAAAAGTCTACGTCGCTAACCTTTTTGCCAAGGGCAATATATTGAAGCTGCTCTCTGCGCTTAACATTTTGACTCATAAATATATCAGATATCACCAGCTCTACCATCGGATCGGACAATGGATTCTCTAAACTCTGGCATCTTAACAATATCTGGAATAGTGAATGATGGCCACCAGACAATTCTAATGCCTTGCTTTTAATGTTTGGAGTGCCGTCAATCTTTGTTATAGACTCCAAATCATCAATAGAGTACGGTTTAAAAAATAGCTGCTTTGTGTGAATATTAAAGCTATCCCGCTCTGCACCCAACTTTAATTCTATGATTGGTGTTGAGGAAATAAATATCATAACAACTTGCTCACGACTTGCATCCCGCAAATAGCGGAGATTATCAAATAAATTCTGATCTAGCAGACTACCTAATCTGTCGATACGATTTATGACTATAACTATGCGTTCGTTAGTTTTTGCTAAGTTTTCTAGACCCTTACGACTTTGCGACAAAAAACTTTCGTCTGTTAATTTGTCGTTAGTTTTAATAGCAAACTGTTCAAAAAAACAATTTTTCGTAAAATCAGACAGTTCGTATGTGTTGATGTGCACAAACTTATGTTTTGATTTGGCGGTTAAGTATCGGAGGAAAAATGACAACCCAACACTAGGTAAACCAATCAAATTAAATGATGACGACGACTCTATACTATCTGTGCATTCTTTATAAATAGCTTCACAGAATGTAGGAGGAAATTTAGTCTCAAGAAACTTCATGTCTCTATTATGCGTCATTTTTATGACACATTGCAACTTTTAGCTATATTATGTTGTAAAATTCATCAATATTTAAACTGCACACTAGTAGCTATCATTATTTCGACACTTTTATATCAAGCATTAGTTTATTGTATTAATTATGCTTAGACTACTAACATTTTATGGAGGCGTAATGAGCAACGAATCAGAAACTATACATAGGACTTCAGAAGATAATCTTGTCAGCTCATTGTCGGAATTTAAGGGTGGTGAATTAGTTATAGTAAGTGCGTTTAATAGACCCCAGTTCCCTGCCCCTTCTTGGTTGGCGATGGAAATAGAAGAAGTGCCAGAAGGGTTGCTAGTGCCGGCATCGTCTCATGCGGGCCGAATAGCAACGAGACCTGGTGTTACGATAGATCCTATCTCGATGGAGTCAGAAAAACTTGATCTATCTGATTTGTTCGGACGCTATCTGAATAAAAACGAAGTTGATCCAAGCAAAAGAGAGGATAACTCTGCAATTTCTGTCATCCAAGGGGCAGATGCCTATACGGTCCTGCGATCATTACGACGCGACGACGAAGACCCACAGGCCATAAAATACTTACGCGGCTTGGCGGTGAAGAGCAATGGCATAGAAGCTCCTGTAATATACCCAACCAAACAAGAAAATAATCTAGGGCCAAAGCCTATGGGTTATTCTCGTAGCCTGTAATATTTACTGGTACGGTATTATCTATTAAATGCACGCGTTTTATAGGCTGTGTACAACAGAGGTATAAATTGTTATAATACTCAAGTTCATAAGTGTAATAAATAGTTATGCACTTTGATTAAACGGGGTGTGGCGCAGTTGGTAGCGCGCGCGGTTTGGGACCGCGAGGTCGAAGGTTCGAGCCCTTTCACCCCGACCA
>JBAXJI010000018.1:0-16261 GCA_037137935.1 Candidatus Saccharimonadota bacterium
AGTTGTGGCCAAAGCCCCTCGGTTTTGCGCCACTTTTGCCGAATCAAAAGTGGCAAGAATAATTAGTTATATTTGTTAATAGGTATATAATTTAGTCAAATGGAGGATTCAAATATGAAGACTAAGCTATATGCGACAATTCGCAAACAATTAAGATCGTCAAGTAAGACCGGTATTGTTTTTGCCGTGGGTATCATCCTAGCAACTAGTGGGCTAATATATCAAAATCAAAGCAGGACAACAGATAAATCTCCTCATATATTTGAGTCAAGGTCGATTACTAATAATTCAAAGTCAACTAATAAAATTGATGGTTCAGAAAAGCAGCCAGATGCTCCTGTTGTATTTATCGAAAAATCGACTCATGATAACAAAAAAGAATCTGAAAAGGACGACAATAAGACCCCAGAACCTAAACAGCATGACCAAGATCATAAAATTGAACCAAAAAAATGCGACATAAGTACAATTAAAATTGGAACACAGTGTTGGATGAAGACTAACTTAAATGTTGGCACTATGATCAATGGATCAATTGATCAAACCAACAATTCTATAATTGAAAAATACTGCTATGACAATGATCCAGCTAATTGCGCGACTTATGGCGGACTATATCAATGGAATGAAATGATGCAATATTCTAGAATTGAAAGCGTGCAGGGAATTTGTCCTAGTGGATTCCACTTACCCTCAGACTCAGAATGGAAGACGATGGAAATGTTTTTAGGAATGACACAGTTACAAGCCGACGCAGAAGGCAATCGCGGAACAGACCAGGGTGCGCAAATACTCATGGGTGGAACAAGCGGTCTAGATTTTCCGATCACAGGCTATAGTGGCGGCGGTCTATTCTATGGAATAAACTTTAGAACATGGATATGGACAAGCTCTCAATCAAATAGTCCTCTCGATTGGGCATGGCTAAGAGGTCCGCAATGGGGACAAATTAGTCGCGATTTAGAGGGCAAGGCTGATGGAATGCCGGCTCGCTGTATCCAGAGCATACTGGTAATTTAAAAACCGTGTAACTATACAAAGATCGACCGAAATTAAGCAGATCATAGGAGTCGCTTAGTATTTGCGCCACTTTTGCCGAAACAAAAGTGGCATAATCAAACTCCGCATATGCGGAGTGGAAATAACTATATATAAGAAAAAATGTTTAGAAAATATCATAGACTGTAAGAAACGTGGCATAATCCGCAAAAAGCGCAATTGCGAGCCAGCAAGCCAGCAGTTGACTTATCTGTTGTTCCCCTGTAAAATATAATTTATATATTCATAAAGTTAAGACCGGGAGTGATATTAATAAATGTTAGCAATTCGTATGCAACGCACAGGCCGAAAAGGACACGCTAGTTTCAGAGTTGTCGTTCAGGATTCTTCACAGACACCAACTAGTGGTAAGGTCGTTGCTCAAATTGGTAGCTATGATCCTCACACCAAGGCTGCAATTATTTCTAAAGACAAAGCTGAGTTCTATCTAGAGCACGGCGCACAGCCATCTGAAAGAGTAGCTTATCTTCTTAAAAAAGAAGGTGTTAAAATGCCTACTTGGGTAGAAAAAGCGACTACAAAGTCTGCTACTACTCGTCACCCAGAAAAACTACGCCGAAACCGACCACCAGAGCCAAAAGCTGAAGCTCCAGTCGAAGAAGAAACTGCCGACGTTGTCGAAGCAGTACCTGCCGAATAAACTACAACAATTCAACGTGCTTTTAGTCGACCAGCTAAAGATTTGGTCTGCTATAATAGTACGTATCACTACCGCTTAAAAGGAGATTACCAAACATGAGTAGCATTGACGAACAATTTGTCGAATTTATAGTAAAGTCACTAGTCGGCAACCCCGACGCTGTTAAAATCGAACGACGCATCGACGAAAAGGGTGTATTGCTAGAGTTGACTGTTGATCCAGAAGATTTAGGCCGTGTTATTGGCAAAAGAGGCGCTACAGCTCAGAGCCTACGAACGCTCTTGCGAGCATTGGGTACCAAGAATGATGCAAGATACAATCTAAAGATCGTTGACAATGGCGAGCCTCGTCCGCGACGCGAAGACGATCAGTCTAGCTACGGCGACTCAGCTCATCAAGATTCTGCTCCAGCTCCACAATCAAGCGAAGTAAGCGAAACTAACTCATGGAACACTTCAGTTGCTGACAACAAAGAAGATGACGACTTGTTTCCATCTAAAACTGACGACAGTAGTTCATCTAGTCGTGCAGAACAAACCCGCAAAGAGCTTGAAGACCTAGACGACCTCGACCTGTAAATTACTTACTTGTTGGAAACTTAGGTTCGAAGTAACCCGGGCTAGTCGGGGTTATTATATCTGGTGATAATTTGTGAATAAAGGCTGAACGAAAAATTATTCTAGAATCAGGCCATTCTGGGGTATTATTTGGTCTAGCGGCGTGCAAGTCATGATCTGGGTCAAAAACAGAGACAAAACCATCTGGTGCTGTCACAAAATTTGCTTCGATAAACTTTTTGTCTAGTTCTCCTGTTCTCTCTCGTTCTAAAGATTCGTCACGGGTAAACAGTGTGCTGGCGTTCTCTCCATTAGCTGTCAAGGCAAGGGTGACAAATGTAGCTTCACCAGGTCGTAGACTGTCTCTGTGCACGTCTGTTGAACGATTGCTACAGATAAGGCTTAGGTCACTGCGTTCATTTATCTTTAGAGTTCGTTCGGGATTATGGTCATTAAATTCGGGCATGAGTATTCGTCCTACCCATTTTGCAAAAATTTCACTACGATGCTTGATTTGATTGGCGCGACCATATGAATCGAATTGATCAAAAGGACTAAAAAATTCTTCGCCTAACTCTTTCGCGTCTGCATAAAACATGGTATAATAATAACATTAATCTATGAAAATTCAAATCATCACACTATTTCCAGACATGTTCCCAGGTGTATTTAACGCAAGTATGCTGTGGAAGGCACAGGACCGAAAACTGGTAGAAATAAGCTACATCGACTTAAGGCAATTTGGTCATGGTCCTAGAAAGCAGGTTGATGATACGCCTTATGGCGGCGGCGATGGTATGTTACTAAAAGTCGACCCACTCGTTGAAGCGATTGAGCTAGCCAAGAAGAACGATCCAACAGCTGTAGTTATTCTTCCTACGCCAAGAGGCAAAACTTATAAGCAGTCCGACTCAAAACGACTAGCAGCTGCTCAAAATGGCCTAATATTTGTCTGTGGACGCTACGAGGGTTACGACGAGCGTGTTACTAATTGGGTGGATGAACAGTTTAGTATTGGTAATTATGTATTGACTGGAGGCGAGTTGCCTACTATGGTTATTGCCGACAGTGTTATCAGGTTAATTCCTGGTGTTCTTGGTGGCGAAAATAGCGTTGAGTTTGAGTCCTTCCAGCAAGATGACAATAATATAGAATTCCCTCAGTATACGCGCCCAGAAGAATTCAGAGGATTAAAAGTACCAGATGTTTTGTTAAGTGGGCATCACGCCGAAATCGAAAAATGGCGCATACAAGAATCTTCTAAAATGAGCGAGAAATAGCATGGCAAGCAAAGAAATGCTAAGTTGGTCTGTGGAGGTTCCTGCCAGTGATTACGGGGACTATGATCCGTTTATTATTACACGAGCTCAAGCACGTGACTCTGTGGCACGGGCAAAACAACAAACTATAAGTTCTACCTCTGACTTGTATAAACTTGACGACGATACCACTGAAGCTATGTGGCAAAGAGTTATGCAGTCAGCCATTATCATGACACCAAGCACAAGAGAAGTGATTGCTAGTAACAATATTGTAATAGATAATGTGATTCCATCTGGTGTTGCTCTAGGCGGACTCAGGCTTGTCACGGAATCTGCCAATACCGCCACCCTAGAGCCTGAAGCACCCAACATAAGATTAGTTATTCCGGCAATTGGCGGAGAGTACAGAAGACTTAAAAAGACTGTTGAGCGATACGTTGGTGTTACAAAAGACAATCCGGACGCTATTAGTGGAGGTGGATCGGATAGAATACAAGAATTAATCGAAACGCCAAAATTAATGGAAAATGTCGCAATAGAACTAGCCGCCTCACGTAGAATTCTTAAATACGGCTTACTGCCAGACGAGGCTTTGCCTGAAGGCATGCGAGAACATTGCTTTGAATCTTGGCGAAAAGTAGTAAATAGCAATGTTAGCGCCGCAGATCGCAAGAAACAAAACAGTCAAACACTTAGAGGGCTATATGTCGAGAATGACCAGGCGATGAAAAATTTGCGCGGAAATGTTTGGCCAATAATATCTAGTCGAATAATCGGTATCGACCCAACAAAAGATGTGATGTTTAACGTCGTGCACGGTAGTGTGAGTAACGAGTCTCCAGATAGTTATTTGATATCTTTTAGGAACAAATTGACCAGCGAAGTGTCTCCTGTTGAAGGAAAAGAAATGATAACTTCTATTTACAGCCCAAGAAAGACGATAAGACGAGTCAAGTAAATAATTAATCATCACTTGCTGTTATAATTAGACAGTAAAGAAAGTGAGGGTGATTATGAAGTTTATTAAGCCAGTTTATGCACATTGTGATTTGCCTTGTGGGGTTTACGACCCTGCTCAAGCTCGAATCGAAGCAGAGTCTTGCTATATGATAATGACAAAATATGCAGATTTGCATAGCGAAGAAGACAAGTGGCGAGCAGTATTTATCAAAGAAGAGCGTGCTGACATGGTCAAACATCATCTATGGGTGTTGTGGACGGATTATTTTAAGCCTGATCATCTAGCAAAATTTCCTGATTTGCACGATTTATTTTGGCGAGCCACAAAACAAGCTGGCAACGTTAAGAAGTCTGTCGACCCGGTCGAAGGTCAAAAGCTACTAGACCTAATTGCTGAGATTACTGACGTTTTTCAACAAACCAAAAAAGCTTAATTTTTAATGAATTTACCGTTAATTATACGACAAGTTCGTGGTGCTAGCATGGAGCCGTCGCTTCCTGCCGGTAAGTACGTGTTTGCCATAAGGCGAGTTCGCCCAAAGAGTGGGCAGATAGTAATTGTGCTACACAATAACGTAGAGAAGATTAAGCGAATCAATGAAGTTGACGGCGCTCATGTGTTTTTGCTCGGGGATAACCTAGCAGAGAGTAATGACAGTCGAGATTTTGGACTTGTGCTATCTAATACAATTATCGCAACAGTGATTTGGCCTAGACGTAATCTGGCGAGCTCTCATTAGTACTTAATTGCTCTGTTTCTTTGAATTGAATTATTTTAGATTTTAAGGCAAAGATAAATTCGATTATATAAAATGCTGAAAAGGCAAAGATAATACCAAGTATGACATCAAAAACATAGTGCTCCCCTTGATAGACGACACCAAAACACATAAGTAATGGATAAATGCTGGATAAAGCACCCCATTTTTTGCCAAAAAGTTTGAATACAATAACCGCGAACAAAGTGGCATATGCACAGTGGAGCGAAGGTACGGCAGCGACAGGATTTGGTGCGATTTTATTGTACAGTGAAGGGAAGTCGTTAACTCCAAGTGCTGCCCAAACATGGCTAGAGACTCTTGTTATTGGCTCAATAATCTTCTTGTCACTAGCCATCCAAGGAGGAGCAGCCGGATATATAAAGTAAGTAACGAAACCTGCAAAAGACAGTACCACGTAGCTGTACATAAACTGCCAATAATATTTATCACGCATCTTCCATATAATTATCGCTAAGGCTAAAGGCATAACAAAGTGGAGCATGTAGGTTATGTATAAAACAAAATCATACCATTGCACACTGCCGTGCCATAAATGTCTTTGAAGTGCAGCAGTCGGTAGCGAGCCAAATAGCCGTTCGTCAAACTTTGCCATAAAAGTGTAGTTAACGTGATTATTAATAGAGTTGGCTAGGCCGCGAAACGACTCATATACTATAAGCAAAGCAACAAAAGGTAATAGTCTTTTGAGTAGTTCCTTTGCCTGACTAAGTGACAATCCTGCAAAAGCTAAGAATACTAATAATTTATCTGGAGTAGGAAAGCTGGGTTTGTTAATAAATATCAAGATACAGGCTAAAGATCCAATAATTCCAATAATTCTAAGCGTTTTGCGATTATTTAGGTTTTTCAATTTAGTTTAAGCTCACGATTTTTCTAATGAATATATGCGGTCATGGTCAAGTCCGTAAAAGTGCGCCACCTCGTGCCATACCGTGTGTCGTACCCGTTCGCGTAGTTCGTCTATAGAACTGCTGGCCATCTCTAGTGGGTTTTTGAATATAGTGATTTTGTCTGGCAATACCAGGTTGTAGTTTGATCCTCGGCGGGTTAGTGGAATACCTTCGTACAGACCAAATAGTGATTGGTCGTGGCGTAACTTTAGCTTGTAGATTTGTTCTGCTGAAGGGGTGTCTTCAGTCACAAACACTATATTATTAAGATGTTCGATGTATTTTGGTGAAATAGCGTCCATACCGGCGCCCACCATTGCTGCAAATTCTTCCTCACTGACAGATATCATTACTATATAATAGCAAACTTGAGCCCGCTTTGTATTAGCCATAATGATGCAAAATTAGTGTAATATAGTAGTAGGCATAAGGAGATATATGGCAGGAACTAGAGAATTTATAAAAATCAGCTCAATTGATCCAGTTGTCGACTATTTATCAGATACGATATCTACTGTATTAGCCCAAGACAAAAAAGTTTTATGGCTTGTCACTGGCGGATCTTCTATAAAGATCGCTGCAGAAGTTAGTAAGCGATTGGCGGGCTCGGCACTTAAAAATTTGTATGTTAGTTTGACGGACGAAAGATACGGAGACGTTGGACATGCTGACTCTAACTGGCTACAACTCGAGCAAGCCGGATTCAATCTACCTGAAGCAAATTTGCGTCCTGTGCTTATTGGTCAGGATTTTGCCAAGACAGTAGAGGAATACGGCAAAGAAATTGACAAGGATATGCAGGCTTGTGATTTTAGAATAGGGTTTTTTGGAATTGGTCCGGACGGACATGCAGCAGGTATTTTGCCGGGCAGTCCTGCTGTGAGCGATAAGGGGCTTACTAGCGGATATGACGCAGGAGTATTTAAGCGCGTAACTATAACAGCTAGCGCTATAGATAGGTTAGATGAGGCAGTTGTTTATGCTGTCGGACAGGACAAGTGGCCAGTGATCGACCAATTAGATACCGATCTACCAGTTAATCAGCAGCCAGCCCAAATGCTTAAAGCCGTACCGAAACTTATGATATTTAATGACCACAAGTCGAGTCAGCTTTGACAAATTCAACTGGCGCGATTAGCCAAAAGTGTACATACTATATTAAGAGGGACAATTAAAAAGAAAAGTTAACAACTATGAACTCAAGACTAACAAATCCAACCATTCTTATCATAATAGGTATATCGGGTGATTTAGCTAGGCGTAAATTGTTGCCTGCAATCCGTAAGATACACGATGCTGGAGTATTGCCAGAAAACTTTCGTATTATAGGCATTTCTAGAAGAGATATTAGCGTTGAAGATGTCTTACCTATTGGTGGCGATCAAGAGTATCTACGCAGTAATATAGAGATTCGACAGATGGACCTAGGTAATGAGGATGATTATCGATTATTAGGAGAATATCTAACAACTATTGAGCAAAGTTTTGGCACTGAAACTCAACGAATATTTTATCTTTCGGTTCCGCCACTTGCGTCACAGCCAGATATTAAATTAATGGGATTGTCCGGTCTTTCAAAAGCGCCACGCACAAAACTGTTGATCGAGAAGCCATTTGGTACCGACCTCGAAACAGCTGAAGAGCTAGTAGAAAACATAAAGCTTCATTTTGCAGAAGACCAAGTGTATCGAATTGACCATTATTTAGCCAAGGAGATGACTCAGAACCTTGTAGTATTCCGCAGCAGCAATGCTTTGTTTAGAAATACCTGGAATAAGGATTATATAGAATCGATCGACATTACTGCCAGTGAGCACATTGGCATAGAAGGTAGAGTGGCATTTTATGAGCAAACAGGGGCACTGCGCGACATTGTGCAGAGCCATCTACTCCAGTTAGCTGCGCTGACGCTAATGGATTTACCGAATAATGATGACTGGCAAGCAATCCCCGCTAGTCGACTGCATACACTTGAACAGCTCAGTCTCAGTGGCTCAGCAAATGACGCCGTCACCAGAGGACAATATAGAAGTTATCGCCAAGAAGTCGACAACGAAACTAGTAATGTGGAGACTTTTGTCTCGCTTAAGTTAGCATCGTCCGATCCAACCTGGCAGGGCGTACCGATAACTTTAACTGCCGGCAAGGGGCTGAACGACACTCTTACAGAGATCACTATAATTTATAAAAAAATTGGCACAGAAGAGCCTAATGTTTTGATTTTACGTATTCAGCCAAATGAGGGCGTTGAGTTATATCTATGGACCAAAGAACCTGGTTATGACCGTAAGTTGCGGCAAGTACCGCTTAGCTTCTCGTATAGCGAACAATTTGAGGGCTTGCCAGAGGCCTATGAACGCGTTTTTGTTGATGCCATGAAGGGCGACCGAAGTTTGTTTACGAGCAGTGACGAGGTGCTAGCATCTTGGAAAATTCTAAAACCTGTACAAGAAAATTGGAAGACAATTGGGGACCAAGGATTGATCATTTACGAGTCTGGAAGTAAGCCAGGCGACGTTGTTGGCACGATACCCGCTAAAGATTAAGACATTGTGGCTCTGGATAAGTAAAACAGAAAAGGCTATACTTAAGCATAATGGATAAAATGGATGAACTCGACGAAATGATAAGTGCAAATGAGCCCGCTCCCGAGCAGGTCCATCAACCTTATTTCGAGACAAGTCAGCCTCAACCCACTGCATCTCGAATTAAACTGCCGTTTAAAGGAGTTAGGAGATCGGTTAAGCTATTGATTGCAGTAGTTATTCTTATGATTACTGTCATTCTATTGAATATATTCATCCCTAAGCCCAAAGTTGTTAGTGTTAAAGACTTGACGGCCGACAAAGCAGCTATTGCCCTACTAATAAATAAGCAGTGTCAGGATGGAGCTAAGAATTATGGCCTTACCTCAGGCGTAAAGGGTTTTATAGTCTCAGATGAAATGAAAACTAGAAGCATACCAGACAATAATTTGATAATTAAGTTTAAGCAAATAGCATCAGCCGGAGTAGCTACAATAAGCTGCGCTAATGGATTAGCACCACTTGATGTATATTATGATGATCTATTTCTAAAGATTAATAATACATGGAAAATAGCGGGCACTAAAATAACTATCACAGGTAGTGGATTTTTGTGTTCTCAGCTTGCTAGCAACAATGTACCTAAGGATTTTATTAATACCTGTTCAGACAAAGAGGGTAGCATAAGTCACGCTCGTTAGCCGATACTAAAGTTACGGCTATATATAGATATGTCGCTAGTATTAAAATGATGATTTAATTTGACATGTACTGTCTACTTAAATACGTGCCGTAAGTTTTGTCGCCTCTACATAGCTTGACTGTTTTACATACAGCGCCGTCGTACTTAGAGTAGGTTAAGAAGGTAGAGAACTTACTGTCTAGTTCTGCGCCAACTACATTCTCGCTCATCTGCCTAACAGGGTATCCAATGTAGTGCTTGAAAGGTATTTTGAGAAGGCTAGCGTAATACTGGTTCATATAAGCTTCATAGCTTCTATCTACAAATCTTGAAGTGTAAATGTGATCGCTGTGATCGGGTATTATGGTGCCATTATAATCACTTAAAGTATTTATAAGTGATGGATGATATGTGGTCATTATCTCCAGCAAGGAATCAGTCAGTGCTTGAGAGCTGTATGTAGATTCTCCGTATAGAGCTTTTATGCTTGATATTGAACCGTGATAAAGCTTTTCTATGCTTTCGTTGTTAGTAGCTTTAAAGCCACCACCTCTTAAATTCCCGTCAGGTAAATGCATGAATAGTAAAAGAATTTTATCGTTGCCGACAGGGTTGGATGCCGTTATGTAATGCCCGTTATCAAGCTCTACAGTGCGATCGACCCAGAAATTATCGACACCAGCCATTTTGGAATAAGCGGCTTCTGAGCCACGCTCTCTTTGCAACCAATAGAAACTATTATTACCACCATCACCTGTTGTTAGGTATACAGTACGTACACACAATCCAGCAGTGATATATTTTTGGATATCAGGGTTGATAAATAGTATGTCGTCGTCTTCGTGGGCGACAATATTCAGAACACTAGCTTTAGCACAAGAAGTATTAGTGAGGTCTTTCATTTTTGTCGGTACGACGGCTGAAGCAGCTGGTTTGCCTTTAGTATTTGCCACGGTTCTATCGCGGGCTGAATAGTCATAGAATAGTAAGAGTTCTTTTGGATTTTTTACTGTACCCGAAACTATTATACTGCTGTTAGGTTCACCGTATTTTGATATAACAGTGTCTATACTGCAGCCAGGAAAGTCAGTTTGACCCTTTTCTATAGAAAGCAGGTATGCAAAACTTCTGGTTTTTAAGTCCACCTGCCATTCGCTACTTGTTAGTACGTTTTTATAGGTTGTACAGTCGCTAAGTGGCAGCACTCTTACTTTGCCTTTAGAGACTTGCTTGATCGGTAATACTCGCCAATAATCCCCTATCAGTACACTAACTGGCTGAGCCTTAAGAATTTGTGATATGACTGAATTACGAAATGTGAATTCGTCGGTAGATGACGACTCTAGTCGATTGTAGTTGTAGATAGCAGGCATGCTTATAAAACTGAGCAATGCAATAGAATAGCCGGCTATAACTAACTTTTCTGAAGATATATTAAATTTGCGTAAATATGTGGTGCCGGCTATAAAAATTGTAAATAATGCGATGCTAAGATATCTCGCGTCACCAGCGTAATAATGATTAGTTACTACGAATGCTCCTAATGCCGCAACAGTTGACCAGATCATTGCTACAGACAATGTATTGTTGATGTCGGCGCCAAAGTCTCCATGCTTTCTTAGACTATTCTTGATAATCATGAATACCGCCATAATACCCACAATAAACAATATAAAGTTTAATAATAATGCAGGGCCAGAGTATGAAAGAATGTTTGCTAAAGTGTGTTTAGGAAATTGGCTTAAAATATTTGCGTCAAAGGCAAAATTAGCTCCGAAGTTCACTAGAAGGCCGCTAACTCCATATATAACGCCAAGAACTAATTGATGCAGGCTTGATGCTAGGTTGTATGTATTAGTTGATTGTGAAGAAAGCTTCACTAGACCAACAGCACTAATTAGCCCAAGTATGGCGTATGATCCTGCTGCTCCTGCTAACACCCCAAGTATCCATCTGGCTGATGTTGTTACTAGATTCCACCTTCGACTAAGCGCGTATACAAACAGCGCTATCAGTGCGCCACCTAAAGATATATTAAAGAATAATGCGTCTGATGCTATGAGTATGCTCAGGCCAATTACTCCTGTTAGGAAGAGCCTATGTTTGATTTTTGGAGAACGTAGCAGCGCCAATATACTGGCTATATATAAGACGTATTCTATATTTCTAGTAGCGACCATACCCATATTTACCGGCAATAATGCTCCAGCATAGGGCTGGGCAGGTATTTGTAGAAGTACAGAAGCGAGCGCTAAAAATATAGTCCCAATAACTAAAGGTCGCTTTTCGATTTTGTAGAGCATTTTACTAAAGATCAAGACGGTCACTAGGGCTAAAAAGACAGTCACTACTTCGTAGCTTCTGGCTGTGTCGCCAAAAAGATGAATTACATAAAATACTGGCCATTTCAAAAACTGAGAATGTTGTCCAGGTAGTGTTGAGTTTCCGAAGCTCGTAGAAGATTCGTATAGGTAGGGGTTTACTAATTGGTCAGCATTGTTGCTATGTACTCTTGCGCTAAGCCCCGCCCATATAACTGTACTTATTATAAGAAATATGACCGACCCGATAAGATAATTTCTCTGATATTTTTTGTCGTTAACCAATTTCTTGAAGATGTTTACGCGTGACTTCTTGTGGTCGTAATAATAAGTAAGTTTGTTGTTTTTATTTTGTTTATTCATAATTCGAATGGTTATAGTATGACCTATAATTGTATTTCTTAAAAGAGTTTATTCAATTGGTGGAAGCTCGTTATCGCCAAAAATTCGGGTTTTGTATAAATAAAAGTTCCAAATAGTAGTCGCACCAAGCGCGATGGTTCTACTTATTGGTGCCGGCACTCTATCGCCTAATGTTTTTGCTAACATAATAGTGAAGTAGAAGTTGAATAGTACTAAGGCTGATGCATAAAAGACTTGCTTAAAAAGTACTTTTTTGTGCATACGTTTGTCTCTAAATGTTAATAGCTTCTGTGCCCAGAATGACACCACAAAACCTGTCCAATAACTTATGCCAACCGCTAATATAGTGTTTGCTCCGAATTTCTGAGCAATTACTATAATTATTAGCTCCAGTAAATATATTGACACCCCTACTACTAAATAGCGACCAGTGTTTGTCTTAAGGAATTTGCTATATTTACTGCGCATTAATTTTTGCCAGAATGAATCGACTTACTCCTGTCGATAACATATAAAGGTCTTCGTTTGCTAAGTGTGTGAATATGTGAGACGTAAAGTGATAGCAGTCCGAGCGACAATAGAACGATACCCACAAGAAAAACTATTAAAATACCAAGCATGGCAGTGCCTGTAAAATTCCAGCTTAGAGGGTCGTTCATTATTAGTTGCTCAACTATAACTGCCAAGCCTAGAAGTAGGGAGCAGGATGTTATAAATATTCCTACCCAGCCAAACATATAGAGAGGGCGTGGTGATGAAGATATGAAGCTATCCGTAGCGAGCTTAAATAACATATTTCTAGTATATGATGGGCTGCCTCCATCTCTGTCGTTGGCGTTAAACTCTATATATTCACGATCAAAACCTAGCCAGTCAATAAGACTGCGAGTTACACGGTTATTTTCTGGAAGTTCTAGAAATGCCGACTGAACGCTTTGGTCAATTAGACGAAAGTCGCTCGAGCCAATGTTTACGGCTTGGCCTGTTATGGCTTTAAAAAGCTTGTTGAAAATCTTTGGTCCACTGTTCTTTAATAGGCCTTTTCCGCTAGGATTGACTCGTATGCCTATTACAACTTGGGCACCAGACTGCCATTTGCTAATAAACTCTGGTATTAGATCTACTGGGTGTTGACTGTCGGCGTCCATTGTTATTATTGCGTCACCTTTAGCTTCTGCGATTCCGGCAGTTAGTGCTGCCTCTTTGCCGAAGTTGCGAGATAGTCGGACGTAATTAATGTGGCTGTAATCATTCTGAAGTGATTTTATAATTTTGGGGGTGTCGTCGACGCTGCCATCATCGCAATAGATTATTTCAAAAGTCAGATTAGTAGCAATAAGAATATCGTAAAGCTTTTTATGAAAAGCTGGTAGAGCCTCGGCTTCGTTGTAGGCCGGTACGACCATTGAAATAGCAGGATTTTTAGAATCATTCATATATAGGCTAGATTATATCAAATATAAGGCACATCTCTATCGAAAATAAGTCCAGATAGATTTAAATCGTGCTTGTGCCTTTTATATATCTACCATGCATCCATACTCGCACTTACCGGTTCGGCTGTAATGTTATTGCTAGTAATCCTAGGCTACCGACACATTTTAGGAGCTAAATAATATTCATTAATTTATTGAATGGTTTGCCGCTTACAACTATCCAAAATTGCAGGCTTTCAGGTAGTTGCACGACTTTTATCCTAGTAGGCGTGCACGCATTTCTGCGAAGCGTTGTTGTTCTTTATTTATACGCTCTTCAGTACTAATCGCAGATATAGGTCTTGTGTCGACTTTTCCGCCGATGATATTTATGACAGGTATGACAATCGGACTGTGACCAGTTCTCTCATACATAAAATGAGTGATGAAATCTTTCATCTCAGTCTTAAATCGTTCAAATTCAACTCGTTTGTATCTTTGTGAAACTGCTTGTCGTAGACCTGACCTGAATGAATTCATTAGATCTTCGTTCTCCTTCATAGCTATGAATCCTCGACTTATTACGTCAGGGCTTGTTAATAGTTGGCCCGTCTTTTTATCTATAGTCAGCGTTACCGCAATAATGCCTTCCTCGCTTAACATCAGACGATCTTTAATCACTAGACCACTTACAATTGTGCCGTTCTGGTCAACAAGCAGAGTTCCGTGCGGTACTTGCCCGCCAAGTTCAATAGTGTTTGAAGTTAAGTATATGGAATCACCGTTGTCGGGTAGCAGCACGTTCTTACGAGGAACGCCCTCCTCAACACCTAGATCTCCATGATAGCTGCGTCTTAGTGTGCCAGCGTGGACAGGAATGAAAAACTTAGGGCGAGTAAGCTGCAACATTTCTCGAAGCTCGCCTCTGCGGGCATGTCCAGATACGTGTAATGGGCCACAGCCGTCTACTTCATGTGTCGGATGTCTGAATAGATGCACGCCCTTCTTCTTAAGTTTATTGCTTAGATTATCGTATGAGAGTTCATTTCCTGGGATCGGAGATGAGCTAATTACGACCGTGTCGCCTTTGCTTAAATTGACGTGTTTATGTTCGCCTTCGCCCATTCGCTTCAGTGCTGCGTTAGGTTCGCCTTGTCCACCAGTACACATCACTAGCAATTGTGCGGGAGCGATACTGCCAGCCTGTTGGATTGGCACGACTGTACCTTTGGGTATTTTTAGGATACCTTGTCGTACGGCAATTTCTGTATAGCTGAGCATACCTCGACCATCTAGGGCTACTTTACGTCCTGCCGCCACAGCGGCATTAATGATCATCTGAGTACGGTTCATGTTACTAGAAAAAGCAGCTACAAATATTCGTCCTGTTGCATTGCCAATGATATCGTAGAAGCTTTGTTGTAGGGTGCTTTCTGTAGGAACGCGTCCCTCTACTTCGGCATAGCTACTATCGCTTAATAGCAGTAAGACTCCCTGGTCACCAAGCTCTTTAAGCCTTGTCGTATCACTTGGCATTTTATCTAAAGGTTCAGGGTCTAACCTAAAGTCGCCTGTTGCAATAATGCGCCCAACAGGCGTATCAATACATATTGCTGACGCATCAGGTAACGAGTGTGTGATTCGAATGAATTCAACAGAAAAACTACCAATTTGGAATTTCTCGTGAGTGTCTAGCGGAGATGTAACGACCTGAGGCTTATACATCTGTCCTGTGTCTGCCAATAAATCTTCAAAAGCCTTCTCGACCAGTCCGATTGTATAGCGAGAGCCATAAATTGGTGCGGGATATTGTGGCACTGTATGACGAAGTCCACCGATATGATCTAAATGACCATGGGTGATTAAATACGCCTTTATTTTATGTTTAATGGTTTCTAGGTATGAGATGTCGTTAACCGTATAGTTAACGCCGGGTAAATCGATTCCTAATGAATTACCGCAGTCTAATATGATAGCTTCGTTCTTATATTCGATGATAGCCATATTTTTGTCTCCGACGTCTTCAAGTCCACCCAAAAAGGTTACTTTTAACTTATCGAAAGAATCTAAAACGACATTCGCACGAATGAGTGACTTCTGTGAAGCGTCTTCGTACTGTTTGATGACGCGATTAGCATCATCTTGATTTCGCTTTTGTGCCCGAATTGCTGCACCGCGAGTTTTTGCTGAACTACTAGGTAGTCCTTGATTAATATTTTGGTTCATATTTTTCCTTTATTTTAAGGTTGTTATTTGTTACTAAGAATTGTTCCTACCGGTATTATTAATACCTGTTGATAAAAAGATTGTGTACTCAGAAGAGCATTGATAAAAAGAGTCTGTATTGGCTTCCCAGAAGGGATAGCTAGTTAAATTACTTAAGAGAATGTCCTAGTTGAATATAATAATAGCATATGCATAATAATAAGTCAAGTCTTTTGTATGATTGTTCTAATGCTTGTACGTAGGAAGATGTGCTAGTATTTTGTTATAGATATTAAAAAAGAAACAAACAAACATATATGAAAAAAATTATATTAGTATTAGGCGTGACGCTAGTTATAGTGCTTACTGGAGTGTATTTCGTAGTTAATCGTAGTCCAAGTACACAAACCTACACTAGTCCATCGAGTGCTGTTATTACAACAGTTGGTACACCTCAAATTAATACGGCTACCGTCATGAAAGAAGTGAAGTGGGGGAATGACATGCAGATATCATTCACAGGTGGCCTAGTACGGATACAGGCGAATGGTATACCTAATCACAAGAGGGACTCCCAGTACGCCGTCCCAAATAATCAGG
>JBAXJI010000019.1:0-15897 GCA_037137935.1 Candidatus Saccharimonadota bacterium
GCAGTAATCCCCGCCAGACAGGCTCATACAACGCTTTAACTGACAATTTTGGCGGCAATAAGCATAAGCAATTCATGCTTCGCTAATCGAATCCCAAATAAAAAACCCAGAATCTTTACAATTCTGGGTTAAAAGTCGATATTTAGGCGATTTTTGAGATCTTGATAACGGTGTGGTGTTGACGGTGACCATGAATTTTGTGGACACGCTTCTTAGCCTTGTAACGGATAGCTATAACTTTGTCGCCCTGGATATCTTGTTCGACAATTTCTGCTGAAACCTTAACGCCAGCTACTGTAGGTGTTCCAACGGTGGTTTTGTCGCCGTCGATAACTAGTAGTGCGTCGAAACTGGTGACTTTTTCGTCGCCAATTAGTTCAATTTCAAGTGTTTCGCCTTCTGTGACGAGATATTGTTTTCCACCGGTTGCGATAACTGCTTTTTTCATTTATTTCTTCTGTTTAGAAAATTAGATACCGAACAAGTGTACCAGAGATGCTTGTATCTGTAAAGCCTTAGTATCACGCTTTACTGATTGCGATACGAACTTCTTTGCCTTCTAGTCGAACCTCTGCCTCAAAATCGCCTGTTCCCTGTTGTTCTATGGTTACAGCTAAGGTTTCTTGCTTGATTGTGCTGTCGTGAGCCGTCAAAGCCGCCTGGACCAACTCGTCGGTTGACTCAACAACTAGTTTAATTCGATCGCTAACTTCTAGGCCAGCCTGTTTGCGTGACGACTGAATCATTCGCACCAAATCTCGCATTAGACCCTCAGCCTTAAGCTCGTCGTTTAGGGTAATGTCCAGCGCCACCTCTTGAATAGACTTATCGACTAACACTTCCCGTACATTTACTTCGTCAGCAACAACGGCCTTTAGCTCATCGCTGAGCTCCATAGGAAGCGTAACCTTAAGAAGTGGCTGCCTAACTTTAATCTTTGCTTCGGCACGCTTACTAAGTGCGAGGTTAATGACTTCGCGGGTAGCCTGCATATCGCTAATCCGTGTTTGATCGACTTCTCCAGCTTTTGGCCAGTCACTCAAGTGAACTGAAGTCGGCATATCAGTGGTAGACATTAGTTCGCGCCATAACTTATCACTAACAAACGGCGCCCACGGTGCTAGTAATTGACTAATTCTAGCCAAAACATAGTGCAGAGTCTCGTAGGCGTGCAGTTTGTCGCCATCATCCTCACTCTTCCAGAAACGGCGGCGAGAACGCCTAACATACCAGTTAGACATGTCGTCGATCAAGGAGAAAACTGGTTGTATTGCATATGCTAGCTTGAAGTCGTCGGCCTGCTTGGTGGTCTCAATGATAGTTTCGTTCAGTCGGGATAGCAACCACTTGTCGAGAACGTGTTCGACGGCCGGCTCGGCTAACTGTTTGGCCGGAGTCCAATTATCGATATCTGTATACATCTTGAAGAAGTGTTGCGTGTTGAGCAGTGTACCTAGTACATTTCGGTTCAAATCCTTCAAAGCGTCGCGGCTAAAGCGCATGTAGTCGGCAGCAACGGCCTGATAGTTGGATAACAGATATAGACGCAGACTATCTGCACCTTCCTGCATAAAGACCTCATCTACTGGAGGGTAGTTTTTGAGTCGTTTACTAAGCTTCTGACCATCGGCGGCAAGAATAATACCGTTCACTAGAACATTTTTGTAAGCTGGCTTATCGAAGATGATCGTAGAAATAACATGCTGAACATAAAACCAAAGTCTAGTCTGATCAAGACCTTCACCGACGTAATCGGCTGGGAATGTGGAGTTAAACTTGTCTTCGTTCTCGAAAGGATAGTGTTGCTGAGCGACTGGCATACTACCCGACTCAAACCAGCAATCCAAAACTTCTTCGATTCTACGATAAGTCTTGCCGTCTTTTACAAAAGTCACATTGTCAATAAAAGGTCGGTGCAAATCGTCGAGTTTGGCGTCATTTCCGGCTAAAGAACGCAACTGTTCGACACTTTCAACAACAATGTAGTCATTTTCGTCTTGTTCGTTGACCCAAATTGGCATCGGCGCACCCCAATATCGATTACGACTAATCGCCCAATCACGAGCGCCTTCTAGCCATTTACCGAAGCGACCATCCTTGATATGCTCTGGCATCCAGTTGATATCTTTGGCGGTATTAGCCATTTGCTCCTTAATCGCAGAGACTCTGACGAACCAAGTGGAAATTGCATAATAAAGTAGTGGTGTATCGCAGCGATAGCAGAAAGGATAGGTGTGTTCAAAGGTTTCAGCCGAAAAAACAGCCCCTTTTGTTGTCAGGAACGCAACGATAGGCCTATCAGCACCCTTAAAAAACTTACCTTCGGCTTCTGGCAGACCTATTCCAGCAACAATATGACCACCATTATCGACAGTAGCCAGCACTGGCAAGTTCTGCTCCAAACCTAGCGCCAAGTCGTCTTCACCAAAGGCTGGCGCAACATGTAGCACGCCCGTACCATCGTCGATACTTACGAAAGATGCTAGTTGAATGTGGTACAAATTGGCAAACCCTTCAAGTGAGTGCCAGCTATCGCTAGTAAACAGCGGTAAATAGCTCTTGCCGGCTAGTTCTTTGCCGTTAACCTCTTTAGTGACAGTGTAGGTAGATTCATCTTTTAATACCGCTTCTAGGCGTTTTTTAGCCAAAACCAATACTTCTTTGTCGCCAGCTTCGTTAGTCAGATCAACATAAACATACTGTTCGTCAGGATTAACAGCCAAAGCGGCGTTCCCTGGCAATGACCAAGGAGTTGTCGTCCACGCCAACATGGATGCTTCTTCGTCGGCTAACTTAAACTTTACGAATAAGCTTGGGTCGGGCACATTGTCCTTGTAGCCTTCGTTAACTTCAAAGTTAGACAACGGCGTTTCACAGCGTGGGCAGTACGGCATACTCTTGTAACCCTTATAGAGCAGGCCTTTGTCGTTGATTTGCTTCAAAGTCCACCAAACACTTTCGGTGTAGGAGGTGTCTATAGTGGCGTAGGCGTTGGCGGTATCTGTCCAGCGACCTATTCTTTTGAAATAATCCTCCCAGGTTGCCTTGTAGGAAAACACGGAAGCTCTACAAGCGGCGTTGAACTTCTCGAGGCCAAGCTCTAGGATCTGCTTCTTGCCGCTAACTCCGAACTCTTTCTCGATAGCAAACTCTACTGGCAAACCATGACAATCCCAGCCATTACGACGCTCAACATAGAAGCCTTGCATGGTTTTGTAGCGACCAAGCGAATCTTTGATACTAGTTACTAGCGAGTGCCCAAAGTGTGGCAACCCGTTAGCAAACGGCGGACCATCATAAAAACTAAAGTTTGGCTGGCCTTTGCGCTGGTCGAGGCTTTTCTGAAAAGTCTGCTCGCTGTCCCACAGCCCAAGCATAGTTTCTTCAATCTCGGCAAATTGTGATTTCTTAACTTCACTCATCTAGACTTCTCCATTTTTAATTAGAATTGCCGCCATATCACCCCTGTTACTGCTCTCCAAAGCTTTTGCCGACTCATCGTCATCACAGCCAATTAAAACCTTAATTTCACTATCTTTTTTAACCGGATCAACCACCAATAAAATGCCGGTAACTAACTTAGCATCACCGCTGCCAATCCAAACGTCAATACAATTATTATCTGAAGATGAGGTGTTATCTAAGTAACCGTAGTTAAGTGGATAGATGTAGTCTGGGTAGCGTGGATGGGTCGAACCTTTTGGCCGCTCAACTACTACTTTACAGGTAGCTACTAATTCTTGAAGTGCTGTGAATAATTTTTCCATTACGCCCCTTTTAAAAATAAAAAGCCCTGATCAAGTAGGATTCGCTGATGGGCGAAGGTACCATCCTACTTCACGGCTTAATTGTCGGCGATTACGGGCCGGACCGGCGGGCTTTACGCTCGTTACTAGAACGAGTTCTTCCCGAAACTTCACGGTTGATAGCCGCTGATCTACATAAATGCAGAGTGTTTCTAAATAAAATTATATCACAAACAAAACTCGCACTCTTAACCTGTCCGATTTTAGGCTTTTGGTTTTCTAGGAGTAGCTTGCTGTTTTATGTGGGCTGGGCGAATAATAGCTGCTGAAGCCGCCATCACACCTATAGCCAACGAACCATAAAGTGAGCCGTACTTGTCGACATCTTTAGAGTGTTCTAAGGAGTTAGCCACCGCCTTGTGAGTTGCTGCCCAGTCTACAGATCCACCAACATTCTCAAGCTCAACACCAGCGCACTTAAGTACGCCATTTGCAGACACTAATAGAGACGGGTCAATCTCACAATCTACAAGTGCAGACTCATTAGCTTTGTTTTTATCAATTCTGCTAGATAATATCTCGTGAGTAGCATATCCACCACCTATAACACCTATTGCGAAAGCGGCTGTAGCGGCCGGTACAAGTTTATTCATACTGCTATTGTATACTTTTTTTGCTAAATTGCAACTACAGATTAGCGTATGCTGCTAGTTCGTCCATTAACGGTAAGTCTGTTCCCTGCCAACTAGCTACTAATTCTCCGCCCTCTCTCGTAACCAGAATAGCCGGGTAAGCCATAACATCGTAAAGTCGAGCTAATGATGAGCCATCTCTGCCGTCAATATCTATCATCTCAATCTCTTTATTGCGACGGATTTTAAATTCGTGAACATACTCGTCTACTAGTCGTGAATGCTCTGAGTTGGGTCTATATAGAAATTGGATTTTCATACATCAATAGTACCATAAGCACGATGAGAATATTTAGCTGAGATTAAGGCTAGCAATAACTAAAGTTGGATTATTTATCCTCTAGTCGGTCTTTAATAGACTCACCCCAAGATTTGTCAGACTTAACAGCTCTGCGAAGCAAAGCCGTACCGGCAGCAATAGCTCCCAGCATTACAATCGCTCCAATTGGATTAACTTCGAAGGGTTTGACCAAAGTGTCGTGTATAAGACTGCCCGACCCTGGCTCGGGTTGGCTGACTATTGCTGACTCAGCGGTAAAGGTTTGTGTCTCTGGCATACCAATAATTTCAAAACTCATAGACTACTATTGTAATAGATAGTTCGGATATGGCAACCCTTAAACAGAGAAAACCCGCCTATAATTGGCGGGTTTTCTCTGTTGGATGGCTAGTTTTACTAGCTACAGCCTGTTGTGCTACCACAAGCAGTACAGACATAACACGAACCGGCGCGTTGAGTCTGATTACCGCAGTTATAGCAGAAAGGTGCTGTGTCGTCTCTTCTTGCGACTGGTTGAGTTGTTGTTGCTGCCTGGGCAGTAACTTTTGCAACTACTGGCGCAACATCAATGTCTTGTGAAGCCTGAATAGCTTCTTCGACAACTGCATCTTCGCTTCCTAATAGACTAATCTGTGCTTCTGGCATATCGTCGAATGACGCTAAACCTAACTCTAGACGATCATCAAATGACAAGTAGCTAAGGGCTAAGCGTCTAAAGATATAGTCGACTAGTGATGAAGCGGTGCGAATCTCAGCGTCATTAGTTATACCGGCTGGCGCAAACGACATATTAGTGAAGGCTCTGACGTAGTTCTTGAGAGGTGCACCATACTGTAGGCCATGGCTAATTGAGATGGCGAAGGCATCCATGACACCTCGCAAGGTCGAACCTTGCTTGGAAATATTCACAAATAATTCACCTGGTGTGCCATCCTCGTATTCACCAACAGTTACGAAGCCCTTGCTATCAGCGACTTTGAATGAGAATGTCTTGGCTGTGCGAACCTTCGGTAGACGGCGGCGGATTGCTCCCCTGACGACGAAACCTTCAGTTGTAGGCAAAGCGGCAACAGATGGCTCGACATCTTTCTTGGCCATACTTAGCGGCTGACCAACCTTACAATTGTCTCGGTAGATAGCGACTGACTTGAGGCCTAACTTCCAGGAATCGATATGTAGCTGTTCAACATCTTCAACGCTTACTTCTTCTGGCATATTGATTGTCTTAGAGATAGCGCCAGACAAGAAAGGCTGAACGGCAGCCATCATCTTAACGTGACCGAGGTAATGAATAGCGTTATCACCCATTGAGCAAGCAAAAACTGCTTCGTGCTCTTTGGCTAGATGCGGCGCTCCCAAAATACTCTTCTCGGTGTCGATATAGCTAATGATATCTGCGATCTGTGACTTACTGTAACCGAGGGCGTCCAAGGCGCGTGGCACAGTCTGGTTAACGATGTACATCGTACCACCACCGACCAACTTCTTGACCTTAACTAGACCTAGATCTGGCTCGATACCAGTGGTGTCGCAGTCCATCATCAAACCAATCGTACCTGTTGGAGCTAGTAGAGTAGCCTGTGAGTTACGGATACCGTGCAGGCGACCAAGTTCGACAGCTTCGTCCCATGATGCGGCTGCGGCGCTAAGTAGCTCTTCGCTAACTAGGCTGGCATCGATGGCAGAAACTTCTTCGCGGTGCATTTTAATGACCTTCATCGTGCCTTCTTTATCTTTGCGGTAACCGGCAAATGCACCAACTCGTCGTGACAAGCGCGCGCTGGTAGCATAAGCGTGACCAGTCATCAAAGCGGTGATAGCTGCAGCCTGAGCACGACCTTCTTCAGAGTCGTAAGGCAAACCTTGTGCCATTAATAGCGCACCAAGGTTAGCGTAACCTAGTCCTAGCTCTCGGTAAGCTTTGGCGGTAACGCCGATTTTCTTGGTTGGATACTCAGAGTAGCCGACAAGAATTTCTTGAGCAGTGAACATAATTTCGATAGTGTGCTTGAACAATTCAACATCAAAACTACCGTCATCTCTTAGATATTTAAGTAGGTTGATAGATGACAAGTTACAGGCAGAGTTATCTAGGTGCATGTACTCACTACAAGGGTTAGAGCCGTTGATTGAACCAGCCGATGGAGTTGTGTGCCACTTATTAATAGTGGTGTCATACTGCATTCCAGGGTCAGCGCACTCCCATGCGGCCTGAGCGAACTGATGCATAATGTCTCGAGCTTTGACTGTGCTAGTAGTTTTACCAGTAGTAACAGCTTTTAAGTCCCAATCTGCGTCGTCTAATACAGCTTGCATGAACTCGTCAGTAACACGAACTGAGTTATTAGCATTTTGGTACTGAACAGAGTGAATATCCTTACCATCGACACCCATTTCGTAACCAGCGTCGGCTAGAACTCGAGCTTTGCGCTCTTCACGAGCCTTACACCAGATAAATTCTTCTACATCTGGGTGATCAACATTCAAAATAACCATTTTGGCGGCTCGACGAGTCTTACCACCACTCTTTATTGCGCCAGCTGAAGCATCAGCACCACGCATGAAAGATAATGGACCAGAGGCCGTACCAGCGCTCTTGCCTAGCACTTCAACAGATGAACGAAGCGAGCTAATGTTGATGCCAGAACCGCTACCACCCTTAAAGATCATACCTTCTTCTTTATACCAGTTAAGAATAGCTGGCATAGTGTCTTCGACGGCTAAAATAAAGCAGGCACTAGCCTGTTGTGAGCGTTCTGGTACACCGATGTTAAACCAAACTGGAGAGTTAAAGGCAGCACGCTGAGTAGCGCAAATGTACTTTAGTTCTTCACGGAATGTTTCGGCTTCTTCGTCTGACTCAAAATAACCCTCTTGCATACCGGCTCGAGTGATAGTGTCGGCAACGCGATCTATCAAATTACGCAGGCTAACTTCGCGGCCTGGTGTGCCAGGTGAACCTGTAAAATACTTCTGAGCTACGATGTTAATAGCGTTTAGTGACCAGCCCTCTGGAAACTCAACGTCTTTTTGCTCGAAAACTGGCTTTGAAGTTACAGGATTAGTGATAATAGAATCGCGAGTAACCCATTTAATAGCGTCATAACCCTTAGTATTTGGCGCCGTAAATACTCTTCTAATTCCTAGTGTTGTTGTCTCTCCCATTTTACCCTCCGTTTTAGTGAGCTGTAGATCATTTCAAGGTGAGTTTTTTGGCTACGAAGCCAAGCACTCACTTTTCAGTGCTCATTACTCTTAATTATTGTTTTTGTTAAATTTTTGTTTAGAGTTGACTGTTTTCGCGCTCTCACGGAACGAAAACTTTCTTTTCAGCTCTCCATAATCTTCTTGTACTCTCTGTTGACGAGAAGACTTAGGGGAGCCGTCAAAGCCTTGTCAGGACTTTGATTTGTCGGTCTTGAGGCCTTTTACTACTGACAGTTCCTTTTCGAAACTTGCAATATCCTTAAAGCGCCTGTAAACACTGGCGAAGCGCACATAAGCTACCTCGTTAAGCTCAGCCAGATGATCCATTACCAACTGTCCGATCTTAGTCGTAGGTATCTCTGCGTCACCGCAGTCGTAAAGCTCGTGCTCTATGTCCGCAACAAGTCTTTCTATCTGCATACCGGTGACTGGCGTCTTCTCACAGGCTCTATATAGCCCAACGAGCAACTTTTCACGGGCGAACAGTTCTCTGGTGCCGTCGTTCTTTACAACGATTAAGTTCGGCCGCTCGAGACGCTCGTAGGTGGTAAACCGGTAATGGCATTTGGTGCAAGCTCGACGTCTTCGTACAGCTTCACCATCGGCAACATCACGCGACTCAATGACTTTTGTTTCAGTCTCTTGGCATTTACCGCACTTCATAACGCACACCTCCTTTATTCAACCTCAATGTGCTGGCGCTGTATTTCTATCACTAGATATAGCGTCTATGTCATTAAGTTTAGCCCTAGCGATAGCGTTTTGCAATACTATTTGTGGTGTAATTTTTAATACGAAAACCGGCAGTTTACTTCTTAGGGACGACTTATTTTTGTAATTCGTTGTCTTTATCACTATCAGTCTTATCTTGACCGCGTTTTTTGAAGCGTCGTAGGAATGATGGCTTCTCTAATTCGGATTCTTCGTCGGACATACTGCTAACAACAGCTGTTGTGCCAGTGTCATGGCTAAGATCTTCGTGGTCGAGAGACCAAATATTAGGAATAGGCTGATCATTGTGAAGTTCGCCCTGTTCGTCGCCGATTGAATCTTCGTCTGCCTTAACTTCTAGGTCCATATCCATGTCAGACATAGCGTCGGACTTAACTTCGTTATAGCTATAGTCATCTTCTTTGTCGTCTTCGGTCTTAATTTCTTCGACAGGCGCAGGCGCTTGGCGCTTGGCAAAATAAGATGCGTCAAAACCAGTTGCGACAACTGTAATAATGATCTCGCCTTCAAGTTCTGGGTTAATCGTAGCACCGAATATAATGTTCGCGTCTGGGTCGGCTGCAGCTGTGATTGCCTCGGCAGCTGAATTGATTTCGTGCATGGACATATCGTTACCACCGATAACGTTAAACAGGATTCCTCGAGCGCCGTCAATTGACACCTCAAGAAGTGGTGACTCGATAGCTTGCTGAGCGGCCTGTAATGCACGATGTTCGCCGCTAGCACGACCGATACCCATCAAGGCAGAACCGGCGTTACTCATAACAGTCTTAACATCTGCGAAGTCCAGATTGATCAAGCCATGAACAGTGATTAGGTCGGAAATACCTTGAACGCCCTGACGAAGAACATCGTCAGCTACCTTAAATGCTTCTAGTAACGGTGTTTGACGGTCAATTGTCTGTAATAGTCGATCGTTAGGGATGATAATAAGAGTATCTACCTTGGAGCGCATTTGTTCGATGGCTGTTTCAGCATTACGGCGTCGCTTGTCACCCTCAAAGGCAAAAGGTCGTGTCGCAAAACCAATAACCAAAATGCCGAGTTCGCGAGCAATACCAGCCACAACTGGACCGGCGCCACTACCAGTACCACCGCCGGCACCAATAGTTACGAAAATCATGTCTGCGCCTTCAATGGCTTTTTTGATTTCATCTTTTGATTCTTCGGCTGCGTTCTGGCCAATACCTGGGTCAGCTCCAGTACCTAGACCACGAGTGGTACTTTTGCCAATATGAAGTTTGGTTTGTGCTTTAGAAAAATGCAAAGCCTGAGCGTCAGTATTAATAGCAATAAATTCAACGCCTTCAATACCAGCCTCAACCATTCTATTAATGGCCGCACCGCCAGCACCGCCGACACCGATTACCTTGATTCGTGCAAATGTTTCAATCTCAGGAGCTACTTGTTGTGGCATCTTATCCCTCTCAACTTTACTATGTATAAATAAATTATAACGTACTAGAGGAGCTACTACAATGAATAACTTTACGATAAGCGATAATCTTGATTGAGCAAAATAATGAATATATTTAGCATTTGTTCATTTAGCATTGAACATTTATTTAGTCATTTGGTCATTTTGCATTGAAATGTAGTGCCAATGGTCAATGTTAAATGTCTAAATAAATGACAAATGGTCAATGACAAATGTGAAATTGAAGCTGTAATTTAGCGTTTGAATCGTTTGAACAAACCTTCGACCATACCAAAGACGCCGCTGTTTTGCCCATTAATCATCGAGTCGTTTTGAGGTGCGAGCAACATATCTAGGATAACTAGACCAACAGCCGTGTAGTAAGCTGGGTCTTCGACTGTGTCTTGCAGTCCACCAATTGTTTGTAGTTTGCCGACTCTAGCGGCTATTTGTAACTTTTCTTTCGTGAATTCGGCGATACCAGGTATCTTGGAGGTGCCGCCTACTAATACTGCACCGCCAGGCAACTTACGGGACCGGCTGATCTTCTTGAGTTCTTTGTCGACATATTCTAATAGCTCTTCGATGCGAGCCTCTACTATCATCTGTATATCTTCTGGGTCGAATTCGTGGCGAACTTTGTTTACGGTTACGCCGGATCGCTTCTTGCTCAAGACGCCAGTTAAGTTGGCGTGCTCTAGCTTTACGGCTTCGGCAATATCTAGGTCGGTCTTCAGGCCAATTGCTAAGTCGTTTGTGACGTGGATACCACCGATTGGCAAGACAGCAATGTGCTGGACTTCCCCGTCCTCTAGCACGACTATGTTGGTTGTACCGGCACCGATATCTATCAAGACCGTGCCTGACTCTTTTTGTTGACGATTAAGTACTGCTTCGGCTGAAGCTAGGCTAGATACAGTGTGGTGATTAGGCGTTAAGTGCGCCTTTTCTAGGACTAAATCGAGATTACGAAGATTAGGAGTGCTGGCAGTGACAATATGAGTGTCGACTTCTAGCCTAACACCTTGCATACCGACAGGATCTTTGATGTTATCTTGACCATCGAGGCGATAATTCTTAGCAAATACTTGGATAATCTCTCTGTTAGGAGGTAATTTGACGATTGTGGCGGCCTCTTCGACTCGTAAACGATCGTCTTGAGTTATATCGCGGTTGGAAGTGCTAATAGCGATGACGCCGCGTGAGTTAATACCGAGTACATGACCGCCGTTCACATTAACCGTGACGCTACCTACATGAGTTCCCGATACTCTTTCTGCTTCGGCGATTGCACCTGTTACGGCCTCAACTACATCATCAACATGTACGACAGCACCTTTACGCATACCGACATTCTGAGCGCTACCATGACCGATGATAGAAAGCTTGCCGTCGCTATTTTGGTCGAGCATGCCAATAACGCACCTTACGGCACTGGTGCCAATATCTAGACCAACAAATGATTGAGTAGTGCCTTCGCGCATATCCAAAAGTATACCATAAGTGCAATGTCTGAACAGTAGTAAGTTTACAGTTTTAGATAATAATTTGGGCGAACTATACTTGAGTTAAGATTTCATAGCCGTTTTCGGTGACTAGAATCGTATGTTCGAACTGGGCTGACTTGCTTCCGTCGGCTGTCCAGAGCGTCCATCCGTCGACATCGCCAATGATATCGTCGCCGCCTAGGTTGGCTATTGGCTCTATCGCAACTGTCATACCAGCCCGCAAAATAGGTCCGCGACCAGCATGACCGTAGTTAGGAATTTCTGGTTCTTCGTGTAATTCGTGTCCGACTCCGTGACCAACTAGTTCGCGCACAATACCTAGTTTATGACCCTTCAAAACTTCTTCGATTGCGGCCGAGATATCACCCACCTTGCAACCATCACGTACTACCGACAATCCAGCATCTAGGGCCAGGCGCGTACCGTCTATCAAGCGCTGAGATGATTTACTTATCTCGCCAACACCAACAGTGATGCCGCCGTCAGTCACCATGCCCTTATAGCGAACGCCAAAATCATAGTTCACGACATCGCCCTCCTGAAATACATGAACATCAGGAATACTGTGCTGAACTTGGTTATTAACAGATATACAAATTATGTCTGGGAAGCCTTGATAGCCCTCAAAAGCTGGCTCACCGCCAAGTGCTTTGAGCTTAGCGCGGGCAATTGCCGACATATCTTTTGGCGTTAACCCAACAGCCGTCTTTTCGGCCATTAACTGCAAAACAGTAGCGAGCATCTTGCCGCTACGGCGCATCAACTCGATTTCTTTTTCGGTCTTAAGCCTTATCATTAGTAAAATTCATAGCTTTTACGATGTCGGCGTGAACTTCATCAACAGTTTGAGCGGCGTTAATGTCAAAAACCTTAACGTCGGCAGCACGGAATTGCTGTAAGACTTGTGTGATACCTTCTTCGTATTCTTTGAAACGTTCGGCAATAGCCTCTTCGTGATCATCTACACGTCCACGAGCCAATAAACGCGTACGAACGTCGTCTTTTGAGGCCGTCAAATGAATAACAGCTGTCATATGCAACTGACCGTGCTTAACTTGGCTAAGTAGCCAGTCAGCCTGTGCGACTGTTCGTGGAAAGCCGTCTAAAACAAATTCATGATTAGTGTCGACTACTCCGAAGATCTTCCTTACAAGTGATATAACTTCTTTGTCTGCTAGTAATTGACCAGCCTGCATATCGCGTCGGCGCTGGCCAGAAATCAACATGCGCAAAAATTCGCCGGTCGAAAGCCAAGGCAATCCTTGCTCGTCGGCCAACAACTTGCCCTGTACGCTTTTACCCGATCCTGCTACTCCCATAAATATGATCACTGTAATTTCTCCTTCACTAATTTTGCTATGATTGCGCCGTCTGCGGAACCTGACGTTTTGGCTTTTACTGCACCAATGATTTGACCCATTTGTTGCACACTGGTTCCGAGTTCGGCTGTTACTTCGTTAATAATTTGCTGAATCTCTTGTTCGCTGAGTTGCTTGGGCAGATATCTTTCTATAATAGCCTTCTCTTGCAGCTCAGCATCAGCCCGCTCCTTAGAATTGCCTTGTATATACATATCGGCACTTTCTTGACGCTTCTTGGCTTCCTTGGCGAGAATATCGGTAATTTCGCTGTCTGGTAGCCCAGTTTCGCGGGCGCCTTTAGCAACTTCAACGTTTAAAATAGCACTTTTCAACCCACGCAAAGTAGTGACCAGTGTTTTCTCACCAGCCAACATGGCAACTTTAATATCAGCGTCAATTTGGTTCTTTAAACTCATTTCACCTTGATTGTACCAGATAGGAGGTGTCTCTCAAAACAAATACCCTACTTGTCGTAGGGTATTTGTGGTTTAGATTGCCGAGAGTTTTGCTTAAAGACCGAGTTTTAGCTTCTTGACCTTGATAGCCTTGCGCTGTCTGCGAATAATCGCTTTCTTGCGTCTCTCAACTTTACTTATTGGCTTTTCGAAGTTTTGGTTAGACTTAGCGATCATAAGATTGCCAGACTGTTGAACCTTACGACTAAAACGTCGCAATAAGTTTTCTACAGATTCTTTTGAGTCCTTACGGGTAACTTGTATCATATCTGGAGTATTCTACCCTAACAGAGGCAATCGCGCAACCCCAAATCTTATCAACGACTGTATTATTGCAGTCCGCGTGGACAAAAACTGGATATATATTGCTTGAGGTTGTAGACTATTACTTCTAGAGACATATGGAAATATTAAACATTTCGATCGAAGTCATACTACTTATCGGGCTCAGTGCAATCTGCTCCGGGCTTAACCTATCATTAATGTCACTCGACCTGAGAGACTTAAAGCGAAAAGCGCGTGCCGGAAATAGTAAGGCTAAGCGCATATTACCCTTCAGAGAAGACAGCCACCTTAGTCTTGTCAGCATCCTACTAACCAATGTCGCCGTCATATCTGTCACCTCACTGACGCTAGAACATCATTTCAATGGCTATATTGCTGCCACCGCCAGCACATTACTTATTGTTATCTTTGGCGAAATGTTCCCGCAAGCCTTCTTCCTTAAGCATTCACTAAATGTTACGGCGTTTTTTATACCGTTTCTACGAGCAATAATAATAATCACATACCCAATATCTAAGCCGCTACAAAAATTATTAGACAGACTCTTTAAAGATGAGCCCTACGCACTACATAGCCGACGAGAGCTAGGACTTTTAATAAGCGAGCACACTGGCGCTAAGACTAGCGAACTGGACGAACACGAAGTTGGAATTATGAAGGGCGCCCTAATGTTGAGCGAGAAGCGAGTTCGCGACATCATGACCGACCTTCGACATGTTTATTGGCTAACGCCAGACAGCATCATCGACGCTGACAAGATTGATGAGATTAAGCTAGAAAACTGGAGCCGAATCCCTATCCTTAGCTCTGACCGAAAAGAGTGTCTAGGTATCCTGCTAATGAAGGACTTGGTCGACATCGACTTCGACGAAAGAGCCTTTAGCATCTCAGAACTACTAGTCAGACCAACAAAAGTTGTCGGCAGTATGATGGCGCTCGACACCTTATTCCGAGCCTTTATAGGCGCTCACGCCCATCTAATGCCCGTCGAAAAGAACGATGTGATTGTCGGTATTGTCACAATCGAAGATTTAATAGAAGAGATTTTGGGCCAAGAGATCGAAGACGAATCCGACGAACGAAAGCGATAATCTATTACTAATTTTTTGTTATGAGCTGAACAAGCGCACCAACTTTAGTGCCGTTAGGCAAAATGCCATTACCGCTATCATCTGGATGTGTCTCTGACACTAGCCAACTACCGCCATTACTTGTCGGTTGCGGGTTTACGAATTCCCAAATAACAGAAATAGCTGGGTTGACTAAGTTTTTGGGTGATCGTATACCTCCGACTATCGGTTTGCCTTCTGCATCAAATAAGTTGATATCCGCGACATCATTAATCTCTTTAGCCCACACACCTACTGGACGATCGGCGTCGTTTTGACCATAGCCAACCTGATCTTTGTTACCCGTCAATAATGGATTGTCTATTACAAATATAGCGCCGTCCTTAAATACAACATGGGCTTTACCGCCGGCCAATACCGCAATCTGATTACCGACTTCAATGTCCTTCTTAATCTTATCTTGGGCGTCTATTGCCGACTGAGTCAGTTCTGCAATTCTCGCCTCTTCCGATATAGTCGTTTCGGTTGGAGCGATTGAGTCATTGGTGACCTCTGTAGATATCGTGTCATTAGGCTTAACAGAACCCTTGTCGTTATCTTTTCCGCTATTAGCAATACTACCTATGGCTAAGCCTGCAACAAGGAGACCTCCTGCAATTTTGGCTTTAAGGTTGTTCGGCTTTCTTTTATCGTCGTTGTTTTGTTCTGACATTTTGATTTTGGCCTTTTATTTATAGATATATACTAGCATAAGCTTTATGTTTCGTCAAGGATGCATGTGTCTTTTAGGGATTGATGGTCTGATATTAGATAGTTCTGGTCGCCAAATAGCGAAACACTTCTGCTACTTTTGGTTCGTCAAAAGTAGCGCAAAACCGAGGGGCGGTGGCACCAACTCGATATAGCTTCCTAACAAAAAGGACAACACGCCCTCCGGAACTCGTCCTAAACGGACTTCAAACAGTCCTCGGGGAGAAGTTTGTTGTCTTTTTGAAGGAATCTATTTCGGGTCGTCGCCAGGCCCCACCTAGAACCATGGAATGATTGCTAAAGACAATCATTGATAATTTTATATATTGCCCGCCTCCAGCGGGCATCCTTGGTCTTAGATGGGGCTTGGCTACTTCCTGATACGAGTCTCGTC
>JBAXJI010000020.1:0-10977 GCA_037137935.1 Candidatus Saccharimonadota bacterium
GGCTTATATAATGTATTGGAGCGCAGTCTGCATATGTTTGAGCGCAAAAAAATTCGTAAAGAACGAGAACAAAAGAAACATTATGACCTAGTCTTAGTTGGCTTCTTAAAAGGAGGACATGAGTTTCTTAAGGTATTCCAGCAACTTTCTAAATCGTATATTGTAGTCGACTATGATCCTAGCGTGATTGAAAGTCTAGAAAACCGAAACGCTCACTATATATATGGGGACATAACCGATTTAGAATTACTGGACGAATTAAACCTAGAAACAAGCAAGTTGATTGTCTCTACTCTTAGCGACATGCAAGTAAATGAAACATTGCTGAAATGGTTAGAGAAAGTTAACCCTAGCGCCGTGTTTATCTGTACTGCAAACACGGCAGAAGAAGCGGCCGAGCATTACTCCAATGGAGCATCATATGTAATTCTACCTCACTACATCGGCAGTGAAAAAATTGGTGCATTCATAAAGAAGAGTGGACTTAAGAAAAGCGAATTTAAGAAATACCGAGAAAAACATTTGGCATATCTACAATCGCACTATGAACTTTTTGCTGAAGCAATCGACTAATTAATACGTCGATATAGTTTATTGGAATCAACATACTCGGCAGTACTTGCAAGCAATCCAGCATGCCCTAAATCATCTCGTATTTGACTAGACGACATATTAGGCATGGGACTTTTCATGATAAACATCTCTTTGGGAGACGTAGGTAGGCTCGCCAAGGCTTGCTTTATCGTATTAGGATCCTGTCCTTCCCTGATTCCAATAATCAAACTCACACTCTTAAGAAAGCCCTCTATCAAAGGCCAGCTTTGCATATAAGCCAGAACATCCGAACCACAAACAAAAAATAGTTTATCGTCCTTAAAATGCGCCTTTAACCGTGGCAAGGTAGTAGCTATGCTGAACTTTTTATCCGGTAATTCCAACACCCTCAAACTAGGGTGAGGCTTAATAGCCAATTTTAACATTTCTAGCCTATGAGCATGATGCGTAACGTCTGATTTATGTCGTGGCTCTATATCGGGCAGAAAATATAAATAATCTAGCTTGGCTGCTTTTAATGCCTGCAGCGCGAATGCAATATGACCCTCGTGCACCGGGTCAAAACTGCCACTAAATATTCCTATTCTATTTTTCATTAACCTTATAATACGTCAATAAGTGGCTAATTACTTCTACTTTTTACCCGCTACCAAAACTTTACCAGTACATATATCTACTTTGTGCTGGCAACTTGGACATTCCCAACAATCCTTTTTGACCACTTCGGCTTTTTTGACATTTTTACGACAATTAATGCACCTAATATTGCTACTGGCGGCTAGGCCGGACTCATCTTTTTCGGTACCCGTAGAACCTGCTGCGCCCATGACATTAGAAGCAACAGAATTAGAAGAATCGGCTTTTTCTAATGCCGAGGCGCACGAGGAAGATTTTTGGGTATTCTGCGCCAAATTTTCAGCAGCCCTGGCTAGCTCGTGGTGACCATGAGCGGCGTATTCTCTGGCTTCGGTAATATGCACAGCAGAAACTTCTCCAAATACCATTGGATCAATTGTTTTGTCTACTTTAATGGCATGATTAACTAGAGCTTGCCCAGACAATTCATTCACGCGCTTCACCGCATCAATCGGACTTTGAATATCTGCTGCTTCAACTATTAACTGATCGACTATAGAGTTTACAGTTGGAGCTAGATTATTTTCGCGTGACTGACAGTATTTTTCATATTTTTGATAGTCTTGAACGGGCCTATCCTCACCAAAAAATGTTCCACCGGCATGTCTATCGTATAATTTTACCAAATCAATTACACCATTTGGCATTAAACTTTTGTGAATTAATAATGGCTCGTCGATCATCTGTAGAGCGCTCTTGCCGCTATAATCAACACCCAGTTCATCTGCCATAGCTTCAATCGTAACGCCATCATGCCTTTCCTGACCTGTGGATCTAACTCCAGCCACAAATGCTGACGCCATTGCTAGCCCTTCCTGATCCTTTGTAGTAGCTTGAATAACTGTGGTCTTGCTGTCAGCGAAAAACCCGTTTTCTTTTAATTCGGACTCTGTCATATCATCAGCACAACGAGATATGACAACAAAATAATGATCATCTAATGCATCTTGTTGTATTGCCTGCTGCAACCTAAAACCATTACGCGCCTCTGCCTCACTGCGCTGCCGAATTTTCGGTGTAGCCGAGGCATATATCAAACTATTCTCATAAACTGACTGCATTGATTGACCAAATTGAACGATCTCACCGTCTTCGTTAATATTAAGGTCTGTTTTGGTTATATTACCCTTTTTATAAATTCTCTCAACTACATCCGTATAAACATTCTTAGTTACTAGATTTCTAGCATTTTCATCGCCCCAAGCCGCTCCATGTATAGCCTCATGTAGTGAATTTATTTGCGGACTCGCTTCTACTTCTTGAACCGGCTCTATATCAACAGTTTTGAGAGCTGACTTGCCAACATTCCGAATAAAACGTTCAGCCCTAGCTCGAACCAGCCTATCATCCGGCATTTCTGCAATATTAACAACTCGAGGAATATGCTCTAATCGCTCATAATCTTGCAACACCTCTGCGGTGGCGGCCATTGACATAAAAAACACCTTTACTCCCCAGCACAGGCAGAGAAAAAGGCGTCAAAGACATTTTTTGCTCCTGCACGGGAGGCTTTAAAAGTAGCTGTATCGGACTTATATTTCGTCAAAAATATATACCGTTGCGGCACAGTTCCTGATTCACACAGGATTCCAGCTCATAATTTGTTAATAGTACTATGGTACCACAAAACACAGGCACTATATGTAGTATTATTGCAGTCAATTATAGCGCTAATTACCTTATAAAAATGAGTAGTAAAACTACAGCAGCTAGTGCAAATCGATAATAGGCAAAAATCGCTAAGCTGTGCTTGCTCAAGTAGTTGAGCATGAATTTTATTGCAAAAAGACCCGTCACAAAAGCTGTCACGACGCCAACCAAAAACAGAGTAGAATTATCAGAAATCTGGGTAATCGCCGAGTGCTTAACAAGTACTTTCAATACTGCACCTAGAGTAATTGGAATTCCCAACAAAAACGAAAACCTTGTCGCAGACACTCTATCAAGACCCATAAATAACCCAGCAGTAATGGTACTACCAGAGCGAGATATTCCAGGCACTATTGCGGCGGCCTGAGCTACACCCATAGTTAAGGCCTGAGCCCTGCTGATGTTGGTCAAATCACTTGGTTTTTTATAGCGTGCAGAGTATCGTTCGGCTACTAACATTATCAAACCAAATACAGCCAAATTTATACTTACAAGTGTGGCTGACCGAAAGCTAGACTCAGCAGCACTCTCAAATAGATACCCTATTACAGCGGCTGGAATAGTTGCCGCAATTAATAACCAGGCAAGTTTAGTTTTGTCGCTCTTAATAAATATTGCGCGTAACATGCCAAGTAAGTCTTTGTAGAAATACAGAAATAACGCCATCAATGTACCGATGTGCAGCGCAACATCGAACGTGAATCCGTTTTCGGCAAGACCCATTGCTTTTTGTATTAACAACAAATGCCCTGAACTAGACACAGGAATGAATTCGGTGAGTCCCTGGACGATGCCCAAAAATATCGCTTGAATAATAGTCACACTATGAGTATATAGGAGACGGGTGACTAATTATACATTTTCGATTAATAGTTTTCTTAGGTCGCTTAATCTAGGCATAAAGCTTTGCTGGGCTCCATTAAGCCCCAATACTTTTAGAGCACCAACTAAAACATATAGTTCATCAATTTGAGTTGCTGATGGCTGACTATTTTGTTCGGCTTGAGTAAAATAATACTCTATTTTTTCGACTAGCCACTTCTCTTCTCCAGGCTTGATCAAATTGGTTGAGACTTTAGGTGGTTCGGTCTGAACAACAACTTCTAGTGAACGCGCCGAATGATCTCTCTTTCGCAGATGACCCCTTTTAATCAGACTATTTATATGAAGCGCCACACTCGCAACAGAAGTGTATCCCTTAGCTTTCATCACTTCTCTGTAACTAGGACTATAACCGTGTTCTGCGATAAATTCTTGCACATATGTTAATACTTCTCGTTGTTTTTTAGTTGGGCGAACTGGTTCTGGGTGTGGCATTTATTTAATTCCTCTCGTGTATGCTATTGGACCATGCGCTCGATGTGCAACAACTTTTGATACAGAAATTTTGATATGCTTTTGTTTTAAAGCTTCTGGGAAAACCCAAAATCTATACCAATAATAATTCCATACGGTAAAGAACGCCGAGGATGCAAATTGACCAATATACGGAGTAATTCCAGCGTTCTTGAGACCCAAGACAATGTAATAATCAATAACAAAATCAACCAGAGTTATGACGGCATAGCGAGTTGTGACTTTTGTTGTTTGCTTATTAAGTTTTGAATTCTGGAATACCCAATAGCGTTGCAAAATATAATTAACTACCCAACCAATAATGTTGGCGGCTAATTTGGCCCACCATAGGTTTAGATGAAACACCTTATCGGCAACAAAAAACACGCCGTAGCCTGTCCAGAAATAGGCTCCGCCACTAATCATGTACTCAACTACACGAATTAATTCTTTTCTGTTATTTTGTTTTCTTTTACTCATGTTCGTTGTTTGTACATTACTATGACCATTAGCATTAATCAATAACGGTTATTATTATTGATGTTTGTTGAAGACAATTTAACATTTGTCATTTGTCATTGACCATTTATTTAGTCATTTAACATTTATCATTGAGGCTACAATGACCAAATGACACCTGACTAAATAAATGACAAATGGTCAATGATAAATTATTTCTTAATACTAGGTTGAGGCTGTGCCATATAGTTCGTTTGGCTTAGGGCTATTCCTGCTAGTCCCCACCAGACATAAGCCAAAGTGTCGTCAGCCCAGGCGTGTGAAACAAGATTAACGAATATTAAACCAATTAAACTGGCCAACAAGGCGCGCGCCAAAGGATCATCTTTTTGTTTATATAAACGAATGATCAGTAAAATATTAACAACCACGAAGCTTAAGAGACCTATAATTCCTACTTCTTGACCAATTTGAATAAAGTAACTCTCGGCTATTTTTGGTGGACTTTTAAGGTTGCGGAGCGACGCTGGCCCAGCACTACCTACGCCACCTCCTAATGGATTGTTCGAAATATCTTTAAGACCTCCGGATATGGCCGATACTCGAGCGGCATTTGAGCTGACTCTAGAACCAGAGCTGTCGCTCGAATGGAAAAATATATTTTGTACTTGATAGTTGTTGCGCACCGATAAAAATGCCCCAGCAGACAATACGCCCAAACAAAGCAATGCCACCATTATTTTTCTGGTTAAATACCTTCGTTCAAAGATCACGATCAGAATGCCTAGAGCTATAATCAACCCGACCATGGCACTACGCGAATAAGTCACGAACAATACATAGACGCAGGTTAAGCCAAAGATGATCCAATAACCGCGCTGCTTTCTGGCTGCAGATAGCGCAATCGATAGTATTAAGCAGCTAATTACTACAAGATAGGCGCCAAGAGGGTTCGGTCCTCTTAGGGTGGACTGAACTCGTACAAAGTCGGGCTGGTTATCAACGGTTTGATACGGCACTATAGTGGACCTACTGTAGCCAATATGACTCAGGATATCCTTCGGTAGCACTGTTGCCTGGAGTAAACCAAAAGATATGACTAGAGCCGCCGGCAATAATATTGCCTTCTTCCAGTTAAAAGTCCTATTTAAATCGCTAAATCTAAACGCCAGATACACTACAGCAAAGAAGCCAACTAATCTTAGGTCAATAATCATCCCGTAAATTACTGCGGAGCTACTTACTCTGTGACTCACCAAATCGTACACACTAATAGCCAGAAGTATTCCTGAATATACAATCATCGCAACGAGTAATTTATCTTTTGTGATATTTTTCAATCTGGATCTGTGCCTTACCATAAACCAGGCTAAAACCAGTGCTAAGCCTGATAATGCAAGTTCTTTCCATATTCTAAAAAAATCGAAGTGTTGAAAATGACTAGCTAGATTGACAGTGATTGGCGCATAGAAGGGTGCTATCACAAATATCGCTCCAATAACAAGACTCAAGAGCCTAGTAACTAGATTGCTTGGCTTAAGTTCTGAAGTGTTTTGTTTTGCTTTAGTCATAGATGTTATAATTATTATAGATGAATATTGTACGAGACCTATTAAATGACAAAAATCATATTAATTTCATAGCGCACGAACGTGAGACATACACAAAATGAAAAGTAGCGCCTCAATAATATACAATTTCTTTTTGATGATTGGCGACTTCTTGGCGCTAGTAGCTGCATTTGTTGGCGCATATATACTGCGAGTCACACTAGATGCTAGACCTTTAATTGAAGCTATCCCAGCCAGGTCATACTTAGGAGTATTCTTGGCACTGCTACCCTTTTGGCTAATAATTTTTGAACTTCTTGGGCTTTATAACAGCAATATATATGAAAAACGATTTAGTGAAGCAGGTCGACTAGCGGCAGGATCTTTTATAGGACTATTATTCGTGGTTTTCTACAATTTTATTACTGTTAAGCCGATCTTCCCTGCAAAATTAGTGCCAATATATGGCTCAATGTTGGCATTTGTTTTTCTTGTATTGTTCAGAAATCTGGCCAGACTGTTAAAAATAACACTTTTTGGCTATGGAGTGGGTCTTACAAACTTACTTATAGTGGGCGACACAAATTTAAGCTCTGAACTAGTTGAGTCGCTTATTGATAGCCGTCATTCTGGGTATCACATTCTTGGAGTGGTAGGCGCAAAAGATAAATCATTTAGTAAATATCCTGAATTGACTATCTATAAAACATTTCAAGAAGCAATTGACGGCATTGGCGAGGATTCGGTTAATAGCATCGTCCAAACGGAACTGTTTTCGGACGAACTCAAGAACCAAGAAATACTAGGTTTTGCACAATCTCATCACGCTGGATATCGTTTTACTCCTGGCAATTCCGAACTTTTTGTAGGCAAGCTAGATGTTGAGCTTTTTCGGTCTTCAGTTCCAGTAATAGCAGTGCATCAAACAGCTTTATTCGGCTGGGGACGAATAGTTAAGCGCTTATTCGACCTAGTCTTTGCAACAATAATTATTATATTAAGCTCTCCTGTGATGCTAGCCATTTCAATCGCAATCAAACTAGGAGACGGCGGACCTATTTTCCTACGACAAACCAGACTTACTCGTTTTAACCGACAATTTAAAGTGTTTAAGTTCCGATCGCACAATCAACTTTATAATGGCTTAACTCCAGACGAAGCTTTTGCAAAAATGAAACGTCCTGACTTACTAAAAACTTTTCGAGATAACGGCAACTACTTAGCAAGTGATCCTAGGGAAACTAAAATTGGCAAAATAATAAGAGTTACGAGTCTAGACGAATTACCTCAACTCTTCAATGTTGTTAAAGGCGACTTAAGTCTCGTAGGCCCAAGAGCATTAATACCAAGCGATCTAGCCGAATATAAAAAACGACACACCATATTAAGCGTCAAGTCTGGCATAACTGGACTAGCTCAGGTCTCAGGACGCAACAATATTCCAGTCGAAGAAAGACGATTACTAGACGTATACTATGCTCAAAACTGGAGTTTTTGGCTTGATATTGTAATACTCCTAAAGACAGTTAAAGCGGTTATAGTAAATGAACACGAAGACAAACAGACCCTTTCATGACCAAGAAACTTAAGGTAGCGATAGTTCACGACTGGCTAACTGGTGGAGGCGCCGAAAAGGTCGTTTTAGCCTTGCATCAAATGTTCCCTGACGCGCCTATATACACCTCATACACCACACCAGAATGGCGCACCAGACTAGATGATAAAGTAGTGACTGGCTACTTAGGTAAAGCGCCTTTTTCTAAGATTAAGAAGTTTATTCCAATGCTTCGAGCAAGTTGGTTCAGCAACCTAGACCTGTCTGAATATGATTTAGTGATCAGCAGTTCTGGGGCTGAGGCCAAAGGCCTAAAGACAGGCCCGAAAACTATTCACATAAACTATTGCCATGCACCAACTCATTATTATTGGAGCCGTTACGATGAATATATAACCAACCCAGGTTTTGGAAAATTTGATCCGGTGGCACGCATAGGACTAAAAGCTCTTGTCGGACCAATGCGCCGCTGGGACTACAAAGCAGCAAAACGACCTGATTATATCGTCGCCAATTCGAACTATACAAAATCTCAAATCAAGAAATATTACGACCGAGATGCAACTGTTATAAATCCGCCAGTTGATGTTGATAAATTCATCCAAAAAAGTGGTCTTGCAGAACGCAAAGGTTTTGTTATTGCAGCTCGCCAGACGCCATACAAAAGAGTTGATTTGGCTGTTATGGCCTGCTCTAATTTAGGCCTCCCTTTACGTGTTATAGGTAATGGCCCAGACCACGCAAGACTAGTATCTTTGGCCGGTCCAACTATAGAGTTCTTGACTAACGTTAGCGACGCAGATCTTGCGAATTATTTTCAAACTGCCGAAGCATTTATTTTTCCTGGTATAGATGATTTTGGTATAGCCCCAGTAGAAGCGATGGCCGCTGGTACGCCGGTGGTAGCCTACAACGCTGGCGGTGCCTTAGATTATGTAGAAGAATCCAAAACAGGTGTGTTTTTTAACGAACAGAACGCCGATAGTCTTGAAGCAGCATTAAAGAAATTTAAAAAAATAAAATGGGACCATAAGGCCGTTGTAAATAAAGCAGTGCAATTCAAACCAGAAGTCTTTAAGGTAGATATACGCGAGCTTATCGATAAGGCTCTCGCAAACAAAATCACAAAATAGGAAAATTTGGCATTTAGCATTTAACATTTATTTTGTCAGGTGACATTTGGTCATTGTAGCTTCAATGTAAAATGATCCCTGTTAAATAAATGACAAATGGTCAATGTTAAATGGTAAATATAAGGATTATTATATGTGTGGAATTATAGGATATGTAGGACCAGAGCAAGCTCAAGGATTTATACTCGATGGATTGGCGACACTAGAATATCGTGGCTATGACTCAACTGGTTTAGTAGTAATTAATAAGTCTGATGCGAAGCTGGTTCGCAGTGTTGGCAGAGTCTCAAGCGTATTACAAGACCTAGCAGGCAAACCCCTCGTAGGTAATCTTGGAATAGGGCATACACGTTGGGCAACCCACGGAGCGCCTTTGGAGCGAAACGCACACCCACATACTGACAGCGACAAACAGTTCTATGTAGTTCATAACGGTATTGTAGAAAATTTCCAAGACATTAAAACGATGCTGGAAGCACAATCAGTTACTTTTAAATCCGATACAGATACTGAAGTCATTCCACAGCTACTTGCCTACAATTATAAAAAACTCGGAGACGTCAAAGAGGCCTTCCTAAAAACAATCAGAAGCCTAAAAGGTGCTTACTCTGTAGTTATGGTAACTCCACTTTCGCCCGACACAATGTACGCTGCAAGGCTTTCGAGTCCTTTAGTTATTGGTATTGGCGACAAAGAAAATTTCATCGCTAGCGATCCTACGCCAATAATGGAACACACAAAAAAAGTAATATTCTTGAATGATTACGAGGCCGCCGTAATCACGGCTGAGTCTTGTGAGATTATCCATATCAAAAAAGGCAAACTAGCTAAACGAATCCCGGAAGAACTTGAATACGACCCAGAACAAGCTTTACTTGGCGATCACCCAAACTTTATGATCAAGGAAGTTTACGAAGCTCCTCAGACAGTTCGCTCTGCACTACTTGGTAGATTACGCGTCGAACAAAAATTAATAAAACTTGGTGGCCTAGAACTAGTCGAAGAACAGTTGCGTTATATTGATCGTATTATTATTGTTTCTTGCGGTACCTCCTTCTATGCAAGTCTAGTAGGAGAATATTTAATCGAAGAAATAGCCGGCATTCCGGTAGAAGTTCAGCAAGCTAGCGAGTTCAAATATCGTGTCGAACCACTAAATAGAAGCACTATGGTTATTGCCGTATCGCAATCTGGAGAAACAGCAGATACATTAGCGGCTCTAGAAAAAGTTGCTGGCTATGGCGTTTTAAGATTAGGGGTCGTGAACGCGGTAGGCTCAAGCATAGCCAGGCTAACAGACGCAGGCGTATATTGCCACGCCGGTAGCGAACAGTCGGTCGCCAGTACAAAAGCGTTTATAGCTCAGGTGACAGTCCTGGCCTTGATCGCATTATATCTATCAGACGGGAACACGCCTCTATACGAAGAAATGATAAACGAATTAGACAAATTGCCTGCTAAAATTGAAGCCATCTTAAAACTAGAGCCAGCTATCAAAAAACTTGCCAAAAAATACAGCCATCATCGAGACTTCCTATATATTGGCCGTCGATATATGTATCCGGTGGCGCTCGAGGGAGCATTAAAACTAAAGGAACTAAGCTATATACATGCCGAAGGTTACGCGGGAGGCGAGATGAAGCACGGCCCACTCGCCATGATAGACGAAAACTTCCCAACTATGGCGCTAGCACTCGACGGAGAGCTATTTGAAAAAACGATGTCTAATATTCAAGAGATTAAGGCTCGCGGAGGCCCTGTAATCGCTATTTGTAATGATCCGGCTAAATTAAAGGATCTGGCTGATGACGTAATTAAAATACCTAAAACTATCGAGCAACTCCAGCCACTTCTAGCAGCAATACCGTTGCAACTATTCGCTTATCATTGCGCTCTAGCTCTTGGCCGTAATGTTGATCGCCCTCGCAACCTCGCAAAATCGGTAACTGTTGAATAAGACAATTTGTCATTGATCATTTGGCATTTGACATTAATTTACCAGGGATCATTTTACATTGAAGCTAAATGACCAAATGTCACCTGACTAAATAAATGGTCAATGACAAATGATAAATTACCTACTCTCTGCTAGACTAAGTACATG
>JBAXJI010000021.1:0-8623 GCA_037137935.1 Candidatus Saccharimonadota bacterium
TCCCGGCGACGTCTGCTGCGTCAACTAGAGATGGTGTTAAAGCAGGGAAGAGCAACGCTCCGACTGCGCTAACTGTGATTAAAAACTTTTTTATTGATTTGTTCATTTATTTTGCCTCTATTTAGCTAGTGTCGTTATATAAACATACCCCTTTTTGCAAAGGGGTATGTTCGTTACTATCTTGTAGAAAGCCTACACTTAGCTTACTAAACGATAGTTGAAGCCTTACCTACTACGACTCGTACGATTACCTGAGCTATAGCGACTATAACTAGACCGATTAGGGCGTAAAGAATAGTGCTCTTTGCAGATGTAACTTTGCCTGAGTCACCACCAGAAGTGATGTACTTGAATGCGCCGAAGATTAAGAATATTACTGATAGCAAGCCTACTACCAATGATAGCAAGTTAACAATCAAGTCTACGACACTTTGAATTGTATTATTACTGCCTGCATCGGTACAAGGGGCTCCGCCAGTTGCTACTAGCTGTGTACCGGAACACAGGTTCCCGGAGACGTCTGCTGCGCCAACTAGAGATGGTGTTAAAGCAGGGAAGAGCAATGCTCCGACTGCGCTAACTGTGATTAAAAACTTTTTTATTGATTTGTTCATGTTCTAAAACCTTTCTTTAATATATCTTATACCTGTTTATACCATAAACGTTTTGACTATTGCAATAGTGATTTATAAATTCTAAGCATTACCGTCTTTAGTTTTTAGGTTAGTGTTAACCTGGCCTTTGGTAGATACTAAACTGAGGTAACCTTACCAACCACAATTCTCATAATCAACTGAGCTAAAGCTGCCAAAGTCACTCCTATCATTGAATATATGACTGTTCTTTTGGCGCCAGCAATAGAATTTGGGTCACCTGCTGCGGTAACGAACTTAAAGCCACCGTATATAACCATAACAACAGATGCGATCCCCACAATAAGGCTAAATATATTAACAAACACGGTCACAGTATTATCGACCGAAGGACCGGAAGGATTTACCGTATCAACACCGCCCTTAATATCTTCAATGGCTGTCGCAAAGTAGACGTGCTCTGCATTTAAGGCAGATACTTTGTCCGCATTCAAGCCAAGAAACCCTACGGAAACGGCTAATATTACCAAAATCATTGAAAGCTTCATATGTCACTCCTATTATAGTCTATTAAATACGAACTTTATGATGCCTTGCGCCAAAACGACTATCACCACACCAATTGCGGCAAACAACAATGTTCTTCTAGCGGTTGCCACTTGCTGAGGATCTCCTGCAGAAGCAACATATTTAAGACCACCCGTTATCACCATAGCCACACTGGCTACTCCAGCAACCCAAGAAATGATGATTATTATTTTTGAGATGATGCCGCACTTACCAAAAATATCGTTACAGGAATTGGTTTGAGACACATTACGATCGACACAAACTGATGCATTTACGTCGCTTGTGCTTGCAGGATCCTGACTCTTGCATGTAGAGAAGAATATATCCCAAAAGCTGGAAAGTGGTCGACCGGGCTTAGGCGGTAGAGGAGAGGGGATGACTGGATCATACGTACAGGAACCGTTATCTTCTGTTGCTAATTTGTTATAGTTGTTAGCCGATATATTCATACAGCCAGGTACAGGTGCTGGTGGGGGTGCTGGGCAAGCAGGTGCATAAGCCTGAGGGCTGGTGTAGCCTGGGCAACTTTTTGTACACGAGCCGTCATCCTTGTTTGCTAATGCGTTAAAGTTGTTTGCTAATGCGATTGTGCAGCCGAGTACTGGAGGTGGGGGTGGAGGTGCTGGGCAAGCAGGTGCATAAGGCTGAGGGCTGGTGTAGCCTGGGCAACTTTTTGTACACGAGCCGTTATCTACTGTGGCGGCTGCATTATAGTTGAGCGCTCCCGGGGTTGTACAACCGGGTAATGGACAAGATGCTGTTTTAAGCACGGTACTACCGTCGGAACAGGTTTGTTTACAGGCAGAGAGAGTTCGAGGGGAGGTAAGTTGTTGTAGGTAGCCGTTCGGAGTCACGATGTCGTGTATGGTATTTCCTAATGAATCTATATTTTGAGCGAAGGAGGATATCGTATGATTATTAGTGTCTACGACAGAAGGGTTGATTGGAGCATAATTATAGCCGACTATGTTTGGCGAACCAAACCAGTTATATACAGACGTGGGGTCTGCATTAGGACTAACGTCAGGTCGATCTCCACCTGTCATAGTCACACCAATAAGATTGGCTTTCTCGTCATAGAAACGCACTTTGACAGGAATTTGGTTATTGTCTAGGTCTCCAGCCCAACCACCAAAAGAGTCGCAAGTGGCCGCGTCTAAATGTCCCATTGGCGGCCAGCCAATAGGAGCCGCACAAGAAGCACCACAACCAGTAGGATCAGCCAAAACTTTCTTTGAAAGCTCAGGGATGATTCCAGCAGTTAAAATCGAGAAAACAAATAGCGAAAACGCAATACCGACAAGAACCTTTTTCATACTATCCTTTCTAAGACAAAAGTAACGACACTGTAAGCTAGCGTACATACTACTAGACCAATTAGTGCATAAATAATGGTATTACGAGCTCTGTTGGTTGCGTCAGGATTACCTTGAGAGGTAACAAATCTAAAGCCAGCCACGACTATAACTAACAAGGCGATGCCACCAGCCAATCCCAGCAAAACGCTCAATAAACGGCCAACAGAAGTGTCACCGGCACCTCCGGTCAGAGCCACAGTAGGCACATTAACGGGCTTCTTGACCACCGGATCCTTACTAAACTCGACATTGTCGCAACCTATCCCATTTATGCATTGTTTTGGCTTATTAATAGTAGTGTCCTTTGATGTAGGTACGGGCAGGCATGTGGCTGGCAGAATATGATATCCAGTAAAAACGCTATCGTTATACGGCAGCTTAGTAGGGGGGCCACCTCCGAAGTTTTGGGCATAAACATCTACTGTATAAACCTTCCCGCGAACAAGACTAGTGAATTCAGCCGTGAAACCGTGGAACGAATTTATTGAACCAATAGGGACACTTAAATTACTTTTTAGAAAATTATCTATGTCAGCTTTACGATAATCTGCCCCGTCTGTAGTTACAGCTGACAGGCTCCTGGAATAGCTGGTAGCGTCAGGGACCGCAGTGACAGAAATCTGGACTATAGGATTATTTTTACTATCTGATGATAAAGGTTTTACATTTGGCACATCCGGATCCCACGCCCAGCCTTTTATTACAGTAATGTCACCATTAAGCTCACAGCTGTCTATGCCTCCAACTGGTAAAGCTGACGCCGGACCTAAACAATCTTGATTAACGATGATTACATCTGGGGCTGTATAACTAAAAAAATCTGGGGCTGCGGGGTCTGTGTTAACATATCCTATATTTGCAGCGGAAAAAGTACTTGGTTCGGAAACTTGGCCTCTTAAGAAATATGTTGAGCCCTTAGTCAATTTAGCTAAGACTATTTCTTCAAAACTGTACGCAGTACCTGCCCCACCAGGCGAAGCGATGGAGGTGAGCGTAATATTCTGTTGCGTTAGCTTGATGTTTGGCTGATTGGGAGCGACAACTTGCCACACTTCAAAATAATTTGAGGCTGCAGCAGACGCTAATGGACCTGTGATGTTTACACTTCCTTTGATTGTAGTATAGGGATCTAGGGGGCTGGAAAATGTGCAGTTCGTAAAATTACCGGTAGGAGCAGCAGAAACCTTGTGACCAGACAGCATAATAAAGCTTACAGCCATAACAGCGAAGAAGCCTAGATACGCTTTAAGCGAAATCTTCATAGTCTTATTACCCCGGAATTGTTAGAAATACCCATAAGCATTAACCTAACTATAAAGTATCGTTATTATGAAGTCGAGCCGGAACTTGCATTAAATATATAGAATAAAAATTATGAGCTACGGCTTCAAAAGATTTTTGGCGAGCAACTGCACAATAAACACTGCGATAGCTGATATAACCAGACCAACTAATGCATTTACGATACTGCGCCTTGCCGATACGGCTTTTTGAGGGTCGCCCTGGCTTATCAAGAAATTAAATCCACCATAAATAATAAAGCCTACGGCAGCCAAACCAGCAATTCTTAATGCTATCTCTACTATAGCCAGAAAAACCTTACCTATGTCACCCGTACTAGGCGACTCAAAGCCCTTAGTGTTATCACCGCGCGTAAAGGGCTGAGCTATCTGAAAGTGAATGACGCAACTCTGGCTGGCAGCATCCCACTCTGGTGTAAGGTATTTGTACCAAGTCGGAAAACCAAGTATCCATGTGCTCGTTGTCTTGCAGTTTGCTTCTTTGGCGGGATTGTTATCTCCAAAATCTGGTCCTGCAAGCAGAGGGTCGTTGCATGATAAAGTAGAAACGCCATAAGGGGTCAACACCCAGCAAGCGTTCGGATTAAAGTCTGATCGACCCTCAACGATGGAATTACATGCAACTTTAACAAGGTATGAAACGCCGGTTTGAGTGGTGTAGCACCCCGGTGCTGCCGCGGCCTGTGCCGAGCCTGAATGCAAGACTGCAAACAAAGCAATAAATAGCAGAGATATGAACAGGCCCTTAATTTTAAGTAATTGTTTCATATTAATACTAAAGCACTCCGCCGGGTACAATCCACTGCAAAAACGCCACCAAGAAAGCAAAAGCTATTAAAGCAATTATGGAATTAGTAATCTTCTGTCTGGCTGCCTGCACCTTATTAGGATTGTCGCCTGCAGTGGTATACTGTATGCCTCCAATTACGATGTTTAATACGACTACGACTCCTATTAGTCCTGAAACTATATTCACAAGACCTATAATCTGTTCAAAAAAGTTGCAGTTAGAATTAGAAGTTGGGTCACAATTAAGGGCGGGGTCGCCGGAACCGCAAGCTGCCCTAAAATCTGCCGGTCTGTCTGCGGCTATCTTTGCGTCACAAGGTGTAGGCTCGGGCGTTGATGCTTTTTGCCCTACATAAGTACCATGCCCAGCATTGGCACAAGTTTCATTCTGCGTAAGAACCGAACCAGTCAAATCATAGGAAAGATTAGTCCCGTCAGAACACACTAGGGTCACAAACTTACCAGCTGCAGACACATTAGGAGCAGCACTGGTCACCGCCACAAAAGATACCAACATCACGACTGCTACTACTAATTTATTGAGCAGGCCGCTCGGAATCTTTCTTTTAGTATATGTTCCTAGTTTTTGTTCGTTCGGCTCTTTAATCATAATTATGACTATACCTTATTAAATATATTAGGCGCAATAAATGCTTATTTTTAAATATGTAAATATCTTCACTATTTTGCTATAGTCATAAGCATAACTATGAGTTCCAAACTACAACGCTTTCGATATATATCTTTTGCTAGTCTGTTTATATTAGTCTTGTTTGTTAATATGTTCGCTAGCTGGCCGGTTAGCCGGAAGGTGAGCGCGGCGGTGGCACCTACAGCGCCAACACCAACAGAAGCAGAGATAAGAGCAGGAACCTACAGCTTCATAACCATTGCTATAATAGAAGCCTCATACCAACATGCCGGCACAACCAAAAAATATTACTTTTGGGATAAAGACCCATATGACGGAGATGCGAATTACATTTCTATTGATTACGGTTGCGCGGGAGCAAACATTGACTTGATACGTGACGGGTTAGCCTATAATAATGCAGATAACTCACCTATAAACCTCTTGAGTGAAGACACCCCATTTAACAAAACTAACCAACAGTGGGATGGGAAGATAAAAATATCTGCTACCGCGTCTGACACTTCAACTGCCTGTAAAGACATCACAGCCCTACCTCCCAGTTTCTACACAGACCCTCCAATCAAAGTCAAACAATCACAAAATAGAAAAATAATCTTCTACTATCTTAACGCACCGGCGCTAGACGTCTTGCAAGGATTTGGCACCTTAGGAGCCTTTAGTAAAAAAGACCCCGCCACCACCACTCCAGACACAGTTTATGGTCAGAACACCGACACCGCAGCCTGTCAAGACGTAGCGGTCGTCCTGGCAGGAAACCAAGTACGCTGGTATCGGCTCAGGGACAATAATAACGATGACAACGCTGCTAATCTCGCACCATCAGAGACACATGACCCCACTTGTCATGTTCGTGACGTCAACCTGTTTGAAGGAAAATTTTTAACTATAGCCGGCGGTATTGTTGTTCCAGAAAATAAACTTAATATGGGTATAGTTCCGCCTGACGACGCCGCAACTATGGCGATAATAAATAAGGTGGCGCTTGATGTCGGTTTTGTTACCGGCGGGGGCTTAACCCATTCCGACTGTGAATGGTCTGCTTTTAACCCTTTGACCTGGATATTCTGCCCACTCTTCGATGCCTTCCAGGGTGTTATGAGCAATCTGGATACTATGGTCGAAAATGAACTAAAGCTTAATACTACATACTTTGACACAGAAAACCCTGACGGCTCAGTCAACAATACTGGCGTGGCCTTCCATAATGCTTGGAATGCTTTCTACAATATGTCCTTAATTGTGCTGGTGTTAATTGGTCTTATGATGGTGTTTTCGCAGGCTTTTTCAGTTGGGCCTTTTGATGCCTATACCATTAGAAAGGTAATGCCTAGGATAATTATTGCTGTGATCGGGATAGTACTTTCTTGGTCAATTATGCAGTATCTTGTCGACTTATCTAATATTGCCGGAAACTCTATGAGGTCGCTGATCTACTTCCCATTCACAAGCCTGAAGAACCCAGTATTCTCGGCTGGGACGCTTTCCGTCGCTCTACTTGGCGGTGCCGCTGCCATAGGCACCGTTGGGGTACTTGGCATGCTAGCTGTTTTTGGGGCAGGAGCAATTGCCTTAATGGTAGGCGTGGCTACCATTATCTTTAGAGAGGCTCTGGTTATGGTTCTTGCAGTATTGTCGCCAATAGCAATAGTTTGTTTTATTCTGCCAAATACACAAAGAATATGGAAGATGTGGTCAAGCAACTTTATACGAGCGTTAGTAGCGTTTCCAATAATTACCGGGATGATTGCAGTGGGGTCGGCTATGTCCAGAGTATTTACCGCCGGAGATAAATCGTCCTTTCATCAAATAGCTGGCTTTGCTTCCGTTTATGCACCGTTCTTTATGCTTCCTGCGGCTTTCAGGCTGGCTGGCGGGGCGATTGGTAGCTTTAATGGTGTCATGAAGAACAAGGCAGCTCCTGCAATGGCTGGACTGAACAAGGCACGAAACAAACAGGCCGTTAACAGAGTCAAGCGTGGCGTGGTTAAGGCCCAGACCAAGAAAGTCTTCCAGGGCAAACAGGCTTACGGTAGCAACCGAGTCACTCGAGGGTTGAGAATTGCCGGCAAAACGAATGCTAGAGGTCGCTTAAACTCTGGCCTACAGACGGCAGCACTAGCAGGTGCAGCCAGCAAAACTGCTAGCATATTTAATCGCAAGAAGTTTAAAGAGTCTATGACCACTGCTAAAAACGCGACAAATACCAATAACATGATGGCTCAAATGAGCAACAACCCAGACGTAATTAAAGGTATGAACGACGATAAAATACTGGAGGTCTTGGCGGACAGTACCGTTACAACATCCGTTCAAGCTAGACAAAGGTTTGCTGATATGGGACTGAAAGATGAAGAACTTGAAACTAAAATGGGCCAATACGAGAGCATGAGACAAGCTCTGGGGCCTAGCGCAGGGAGTTTTGCTGTAATGGCTCAGGCTGCAACCACGGATGCGTTCTTGAACAACCCGGAGGAATGGGTGGCCGCCCTGATGGCTAAAAACGGTAACAATGAGTCATTAACTTTAGACGCCGTCATTCTTGGAAGAAAATTAGCAAAAAATGCTAATCGATTAGACCTAGCTAACCCCCAGATTGGTAAGTATAAGGCAGCTATAGCTGCGATGGCGACAATAAAACCTCAAGACGGGGAGAATATGGTGCAGGCCAGAACTAGGACAATGAGTGAGCAAGGCGCTATCCTCAGAGAGGACGCCCGCATCAATACAATGCCTCAAGAACTTATGGCGGCCGGGGACGGTGTGGTCTCGGGCATTGCTCTTGGATGGATAGCTCACCTAAACAAGCTAAAGCAGGCTGTAGTAGCTAACCCACGTGACAAAGCAGCAGAAAATGCATTAAACGCAGAAATGGCGGCGGCGGCGCAGATATCTAGCTCTCTCAACTACAGTGGATCGAGGAAAGCGGCCCGTACCTTTGACTTTGGCGGTGATAAGACGAACAACATGGGCGTAATGAGCTACGACTTTAGAGATCTAAAAGACGGAACAAATAGCCCATTACAAGTACCTGGCGATACTGCTTCGGGCGAGTTAAGTGTGAGACAGATAATGACAGAAGAAGGTACTAGCAGTACAGGCTTAACAGCAGAAGAACAAGAAAGAATTAGAATATTTAGAGGACAAAATGCTCAGGGGGGCGACCAACAAAATGGTTCACTTGGTGGGCCAAGCAAGCTCTTCTAGACCAGTTTTAATTTCTAATAATATTATCAAAGGCGTGATATTATTTAAATCATGGACGAGCTCGAACCAACCATAATATCAGAAGGTACTAGTAGCGAACCAAGTGCTGATTGGGCCCCTCCAGTACTAGAGACACCGCCATTTGGGCCGCCC
>JBAXJI010000022.1:0-8159 GCA_037137935.1 Candidatus Saccharimonadota bacterium
TGTTCGCTGGTTGTAAGCAGGCACTTTCCGTCAATTTAATCCTAGCGTAACTTTAACTAAGCCCATGTACAGTGACAGTTAAATCTGCTATAATATGTATTATGAGCCCACAAGAATCCAGCGAATCATTTGGTTTAAGTTCAGTAGATAACGACTACAAAATTAGTTATTACAGAGCATTGGATGATTACGACGACCTTACGCGCAAAAAAAATCATCTTGATGACTTAATGGAAATAGATGATCGCAATATACCAATATACCGGGACACCTGGAAGTACGTTGCCAGTACGCTAGCGGCACGCGAAAAGTATTTGAAAGAATACTTGATAATACCTGTAGAAGAGTAATAGATCGACGATTAATTAAATCTTTTATATGCTGGCTATGCCGGTAAAGTTTATTGAAGCATACATAACTTAGCACTCTTGACCATAGAGTGCTAAGTTTGTTACTATTAAATCTGCTAAGACTTATCAATTAACTTAGCAGCATAGGCAGCTATATAATCAAAAATTAACTAGCTGAAAAGAATATATTATGATGCCTGAATCTTCCGATTTTTTAGAATTTTTTAATCACTTGACTCCTAATGCGCAGTCGAGCCTTAAGCATGCTGGTGCAATTGCTACCGGATTTGGTAGTGCCTATATCGGCACAGAACACCTACTACTGGGAGTATTAGCCCAAGATGTGTCGTTGGGTGCAAAATTGCTAGCTGGTGCCGGCGTTACTATAGATCGAGCCAGATTAGCCTTAAATCTTAATCCAAAAACACTTGTAATTAATCTAGGCGCAAAAGGTTTGAGTGAGACAGCAAAACTGACACTTCGAATGGCATTTGACGTAGCTCAAGATTATAACCAGGAATTTTGTGGTACAGAACATATTCTTTACAGTATTCTTTCACAGAAAAACGCCCGAGCAACTGAATTATTAAAAAATATGAATGTTGACGTTGAGAATTTGATAGATCAACTGGAGCAGTTCCTAAATAGACAACAATATGAAGAACCTAGTGGAGTAAGTGGAGCTAATCCTCGCGTTCGTGTCGGCAAACGCCAGAAGACTGCGCTAGATTTCTTTGGTACCGATTTGACTGCAGAAGCTAGAGCCGGCAAACTTGATCCTGTTGTTGGCCGCGAACCTCAAATTCGACGTGTAATTACTATTCTAAACAGACGGACAAAAAATAATCCTGTGTTGATTGGCGAGCCAGGTGTTGGTAAGACGGCAATTGTTGAAGGACTGGCACAACGAATCGTGGCAGAGGATGTACCGGATAGTTTGTTAGATAAAAGAATTATTATGCTAGATTTAGCTGCGATGATTGCCGGAACTAAATATCGTGGAGAATTCGAAGAGCGACTAAAAAAGATTATGACGGAGCTCGAGAATGACGACAAGACGATTGCATTTATAGATGAGCTACATTTAATAGTTGGAGCAGGGGCAGCCGAGGGTGCAATGGATGCCGGAAATATTCTTAAACCAGCGCTAGCACGAGGAAAAATGCAGATGATCGGCGCTACAACTATAACGGAATATACTAAACATATCGAAAAAGACGCAGCTCTAGAGCGAAGATTCCAGCCAATTAAAGTTCCAGAAACTACACCAGCCGAAACTGTAGCTATTCTTAAGGGCCTAAGACGACATTATGAAGAATTTCATGGAGTAAAGATTAGCGACGAAGTAATTGTCGACACGGTGACTCTAGCTAAGAGGTACATAAATGACCGATTTATGCCAGATAAAGCTATAGATTTAATCGACGAAACTTCGGCTTATCTTCGTGTCGATAAAGGCAAGACACCGCCCGCTGTTCGTGCGCTTCAAAAAGAACTTAAATTAGTAAATTCGCGCATAGAAGATGCCGTCGATACAGAAAATTACGAAAGAGCTGCTCAACACAAAACTAGAGCAAGCCAGATTAATAGTGAACTAAAGAAGCTGCAAAACGACGGCAAATCAACCAATACTCTACACGTAACTAGTGAAGATGTTGCAGAAGTTGTGGCAAGAATGACAGGCGTTCCAGTCACAAAAGTTATTAGATCTGAGGCAAAGTATTTATTAGGCCTCGAAAAGACTTTGAGTAAACATGTTATCGGACAAGATGAGGCAGTTGTTGCTGTTGCTAAAGCTGTAAGGCGTAATCGTACAGGTATAAGTAGTGGTAATCGACCAATTGGTTCCTTTATATTTCTTGGGCCAACTGGCGTCGGTAAGACTGAGCTGGCAAGAGTGTTGGCAAGAGAGTTCTTTGGTAGCGATGAGGCCTTAATCAAGATAGACATGAGTGAATTCGGTGAACATCACACTGTTTCTAGATTAGTTGGAGCTCCTGCCGGATATGTTGGCTACGAAGAAGGCGGTCAATTAACAGACAAGATTAGACGTCAGCCATATAGTTTAGTATTGTTTGACGAAATCGAGAAGGCTCACCCAGAAGTATTTAATATGTTGCTTCAGATTCTGGAAGATGGCGTATTGACCGACTCTAAGGGTCGTAAAATTGACTTCACTAACACTATTGTTATCATGACAAGCAACCTAGGAGCTCAGAAGTTGCAGAAAGAGGCTAGTCTTGGCTTCCAAGCAAATAACACTAGTGAGTTGAAAGATTTAGATGCTTTACACGACAGGAATAAAAGTAAAGTACTTGATGAACTAAAGAAGATGATGCGTCCTGAACTACTTAACAGAATTGATAAAATTGTTGTATTTAGAGCTCTGACGAAAAAAGATGCAATACGAATATTAGACTTGCAGATTGATGAGTTACGACAGAGACTAGTTAAGCACGGTCTAGGCATTGAGTTTACTGCTTCAGCTAAGCAGATACTGCTAAATGACGGCTACGATGCCCATAATGGCGTTAGACCGCTTAGGCGACTGCTACAAGACACTATCGAGGATCATATTGCAGTAGGAATGCTAGAAAATAACTTCCAAAAGGGTACTTTGGTGCAAGTTTCATCAAAAGGTAAGCAGCTAATCTACGGTTCGACTAAGGAATAATCATTTACGTCACGGTTATAGTCCAATAAACTCTTAGAACATTTAGTTTGGTATACTAAGTTTATGCAAAGCAAAAAAGGCAAAGTAGGGTTAATAATTTTACTGATTTGTTTGGGTGCGGCTGTATTTATTGGGAATAAAAGACAATATATCTATGATCAAGCTAGGCTATATGGCTATCAACCCCCTGATAGCTTTATCCATTTGGCGACCGACACATCAATGAACGATAAGTCTAGAAATATACTTTATGTACAGCATCCAGAGTTGAACGATAAGGAATCTTTTAATAATAATTGTCGATTTGGTGAGCAAACTATCGTGCTCGGGTGCTACATATTAAATAAAGGCATCTATGTTTACGATATTACTGATGACAGATTAGCTGGTATTAGGCAGGTTACTACTGCTCACGAAATGTTGCATGCCGCCTATGACAGGTTGAATGTCAAAGAGCGTGCTCAAGTTGATGCTATGACCGCTGCGGCCTATGAAAAGCTAGATAACGCCAGAATAAAAAATGTAATTGATTTGTATCGTAAGGCTAATGCGAATATTAGCAACGAACTGCATTCGATATTGGGCACTGAAGTCAGGAATTTACCATCAGATCTCGAGGCTTATTATAAGAAATATTTTAATGATAGAACCGCAGTAGTTGGATATTCTGAAAAGTACGAACAGGTATTTACAGAAAGAAAAGTTAAAATCGATAAAATGGACATTACATTGAGTGAGATGAAAGTGTCTATAGAGCAGGCAGAAGCCGAACTAAATGCAGAGAATATTGATATAACAAATCGTAGGCAGGCGCTTGATCAAAAGTTTTCAGCTGGGCAGTATAGCCTGTATAACAGTAGCGTGAACTCATTCAATGCAGCTATTCGGGCATATAACAGTAAAGTTGCCAGCACTAAGGCTCAGATAGAAGAATTTAACAGAATAGTTGAAGAACGCAACGCAATCGCAATCGAAGAACAGACGCTATACAAGGCTATAGATAGCCGCCTTACGACTCAAACAAACAAATAGTTTACAAATATATGACAAGTGTTCGACTAAAGCCGCAACTCAGGTTAAGCTTGATGTATGGCAAAGAGAAATCAGGTGAAATATGTTTGTAGTAGCTGTGGCGTATCGTCTGGCACTTGGTCTGGGCGCTGTAATGCCTGTGGCGAATGGAATACACTACAAGAACAAATTATTATCACTGCCGGTAGTATTGCTTCTGGCGGAAACGTACTAAGCTCACAAAATGTTTCCGAAGTTTCTAAGCACGATTCTGCAAAAAGATTATTAACAGGCATAGATGAGGTCGACAATGTTTTAGGCGGTGGATTCGTTGCTGGTAGCGTAACTTTAATTGCTGGTCAGCCAGGCATAGGTAAGAGTACCCTATTATTGCAGTTAGCAGACGCTGTCGCCAAAAAGCATAGTGTTTTATATATTAGCGGCGAAGAATCGGCGCATCAAGTAGGTCTAAGGGCTCAAAGACTAGGAGTCAAAAGCACTAACTTACAATTATCGATGAGTACTGTAGCCGATGACATCGCATCAACTATTGCGGAAGGTAAGTACGATTTAATAATTGTTGATTCTATTCAGGCGATATCTGCGAACGCTATATCTTCGGCAGCCGGCACGGTTAGTCAAATCACGAACAGCACTCAGTTGTTGATAGTGGCAGCCAAACAGACCAATACTGCCCTAGTCGTAGTAGGTCATGTCACCAAAGAAGGTTCAATTGCTGGACCTAAAGTTTTAGAGCACGTGGTTGATGTAGTATTGCAATTAGAAGGCGATAGGTACGGTGGATTTAAGCTTTTAAGAGGCGTCAAGAATCGTTTTGGATCTACTAACGAAACTGGTATTTTTGAAATGGTTGAGCAGGGGCTAATGCCCGTCAAGAATCCTTCAGCAGCGTTATTGGCCGAACGTCAAGTCAGCGATGGCTCTGTCGTTTTGGCTACTATGGAGGGCACGAGACCGTTGTTAGTCGAAGTTCAGGCACTCGTAAACAAAACAAGCTATGGCTACCCCAAACGAGCTGCTAGTGGAATGGATTTGAATAGATTAAATTTATTGGTGGCAATGTTAGAGCGCAGGACAAAACTCAATTTAGCAGAATTTGATATTTATATTAACATCGTAGGCGGGATCAAGATTACGGAACCAGCCGCAGATTTAGCCGTATGTATGGCTATTGCTTCTGCCGCTAAAGGGATGCAACTCAAGAAAAACGCTGTAGTATTCGGCGAAGTTGGACTATCTGGCGAAGTTAGACATGTACCATATATCGACAAAAGAGTAGCTGAAGCAAAGAAGTTGGGCTTTGACGGAGCAATTGGTCCAATTATCAAAACAGGGAAGCAGCCTACTGGATTAAGTGGTGTGATGGATGTTAAATCTGCTCTAAATCAATTTCTAGAAAAAGATAGCTAGTACCACTAGGCCTTTAAACTAAGACGATTTTGATATTAAGCCCTAGAAGGATTTGGTATTTGATTGGGCTGAAGTATTGGCTTTGACGTAGGCTTTTCGGCTTGATCCAGAAACTGATCTCTGATCTCCGCTGATTGCTGCTGAGCAGGCATAGCTTGAAGAATTCGTAGATATGCATAGCTGGTAAGGTGAACCGCTAGGTAGATTGGTCCAACTAAATTTATAGTTATTTCCACCTGTTGGCGTAACTACAAGGTTAAAAGCTATCACGTCTGTCGTTACAGTGTTCGGACTAGTCGTGTCATACAAAACGCTGTCGATTATTTGTGCAGATATTACAGTTCCAGCCGGTTGGTCAGATGTATCGAAAGTCATGGTTTGGCCGTCATTATTTACTGCGAAAGACTGTAAAACCTGACCATTAGCTATGAAGTTTACGGCAGCTTTATAGGTGTCGCTGTTTAGTGGATGAGTGCCTTGATGGGCAGTCGTTGAGATGATACCGCTCGAATTTAATACTAGGGCATCTAAAGAGGGTTTGATGTCATCACATAGATGTACGTCGTCCTTTTCTTCTGTATTGCCGTTAGCGCCTAAACTTGCGAACCTGTCAGCTGAAAATGTGTTTGCAAGAGTGTCTGTTACTGTTTTTTTAGCCTTGTCTGGAGTACAGTCCGTGGCAAGTTTGTTAGAAATAGAGTCAAGGATTTTTGGTGCTCCAGAAGTTTTGGCGTTTGGTTTGTACCAGCCAGGATATAGATCATTTTCTGGACTTGGTTCAATAGATCCTACACCTACGTGACTTCGAACTACAAAAGCTGGTAATGTTTGTATGTCATTTGGTCGTTGTCGATCTTCTGGTTTGAGGTTTTCGTGCGCTTTCTTCATCCAGTTGTCCCAAATTGGTTGGGTCATGTTTTCCATCCCGCCACTCATTACAACACCTCTGTCGTGGTAACCAACCCAAACTCCTGCGGCGTACTGAGTCGAGAATCCCATCATCCATGCGTCTTTTCCATCGTTGGTAGTACCGGTTTTCATTGCAAAGTTCCACGTTCCTTGGCTGTTCCTGTAACGATGAGGCTTGCGTCCAGTAGAGAAGTAGCTAGCGTTAGGGTCGCTAAGCATATCTGCAACTATATATGCCGAATCTTGCTTGACTACTTGGTCGCCTTTTGTAGGCTTCCACTCGTCAATGACTTTATTGTTAGAGTCAGTGATTTTCATGATGTATGTTTGGCTAATATTTAGGCCATTTCTAGAAATTGATGCGTAGCCATGGACGTGTTGGTCTAGATGTAGAAAAGCTCCGTCGCCAATCCCAGAAGAAGCAAAGCAAGGTCCTTCGTTTGAAAGTTCGACGTCGTAGTAGCAGTTATATCCAAATGCAGTACTTCCGTTTCGTGGGTCCATTAACTTCTCGCCTGTTTTGATAGTTTTATCAACTCCAACTGTAAGCATTGCTTTTACGGCAGGAACGTTACGTGAGCCACCTAAGGCGTATCTTAATGTTAGCGGGCCAGGGTATCTAAAGTCATAGTCATGTAGGCAGTTACCGCCTTGTTTAGGATTAGCCTTGTTGGTGCATGGATAGCCTTCTAGCGGGTCTTGGCTATCGTACAGTACAGATCCGGCGCCTACGTTAGTAGTATTGTCTATTAGAGCGGTGTAATCATAGGGTTTAAAACTTGACCCAGGTGGCAAAGGAGTCTGAGCGAAATTTATTTGTCCATAATTAGTGTTGGTAAAGTCCGATCCTCCAACTAGCGCAACCATTTGACCAGTTTTGACATCCTCGGCTGCAAAAGCAGCTACGTCTCCACCCTGTCTTCTTATTTGAGCCATGCCATTTGCTACTTGTTGTTCAGCTAATGTCTGCAACTTCATATCCAGAGTAGTTGTAATTGTCCAACCACCTAGTTTAACTGACTGTTCGCCCCTAGTATCCTCTAGCTGTTTTTTGGCTGCTAGTACAAACCATGGAGCTTTGATCCCTGCATATTTTGGTTGCCTAGGCTTAACCTCTGCAAGCACATCTACCTTCTTAGCGTCGTCGTGTTCTTTTTTGGTAATTTTATGTTGCTGTTCTAGAAGTGTCAAAATATAGTCTTTACGGCCAATAAATAAGGCTTTATCAAAGTCGTCACTATACGGTGAGTAATATCTTGGAGACTTCGGTATTGTTGCAAGCATTGCTGCTTCTGGAAGAGTTAAGTCTTTGGCAGATTTCTGGAAGTAATCTCTGGCGGCCGCCTCTACTCCATATTCTATTCCGCCATAAGGTGCGGCGTTCAAATATCCTGTTAATATTTCTTGTTTAGAATAGCTACGCTCTAATTCTACAGATAAGATGAGTTCTTTAATCTTACGAGTATATGTACGGTCTTTGCTCCAATCTTGAGTAAGCTTTACCAGCTGTTGTGTGATAGTCGAGCCACCCTGAGTGCTGTTGCTGCCAAAAGCATTGTTGATACCGGCTCTAAGTATTCCCTTAACGTCAAAACCACCATGGTTGAAGAAATCTTTGTCCTCAACTGCCACTGTTGCGTCCTGCATGAATTTAGATATGTCTTTATTTGCAACGGGTATACGCTTAACAGCATCGTAGTCTTCCCATAATAAAGTTTGGCCGGTGCGGTCATAGTATCGAACGCTGCCACCAATATTTTTACCAGAGATATCCTTGAGGTTTG
>JBAXJI010000023.1:0-6522 GCA_037137935.1 Candidatus Saccharimonadota bacterium
TTGTCCGTTTACTTGTATAGCACCAGCATCGGGTGTATAAACGCCTGCGAGAAGCTTGAGAAGAGTGCTCTTACCACTGCCGTTCCTGCCAACTATTCCAAAAAATTCACCTTTTTTGATTTCAAAGTCTATGCCGTCAAGAACCTTTTGTCGGTGCTTGTGGTTCTTTTTGCCAATGTTTACTATTAACTGCTTGATAGAAGTGTGTTTGTTCTCAGCAAAATCAAAAGACTTATGAAGGTCATGGACTTTAATCGCTACGTCATCTTCCATATCTATATATTCTCCGCAAACCACTTAGCTTGTTGCTTGAAGTATGCTTTAGACAAAATAATAGAAAAAACTACTATGCCGACGGGTATGACTGACCAAATTCGTGCCGTGTTCCATACCGTCATTGTATTTTGTGTTACGAATACATATCTGGCATCTTGAATAATCTGTGCCATTGGATTGATAAAAAAGTAAGGTCTAAAATTCTTTGGTATTAAGGTGAGCGGATAAATAACAGGCGTAGCGTAAAAAGCCGCTTGTATGCCTACCTCCCAGATATACGTTATGTCACGAAACTTTACATATAGCGCCGAGAAGAAAAAGGCTAACGCCGTAGAAAACATGAATAGCTCACCAAGCACTAAAGGTAGAAGCAACCAGCGCCAGTTAGGATCAACACCGTTTAAAAGAGCGAAAATAATTACTACTACCAGGTTGATACACAGATTTATTAGGGCCGACATTGTTGACGAAAGTACGGTTAAATATCTAGGAATAGCGATTTTTCGTATCAAATCACCCTTAGCCACAACCGAACTCATACCAACTACTGTTGACTCGGTAAAGAAGGTCCAGATCACAATACCAAGTAGTAGATACACCGGATAGTGAGGAACACCCTTACCGACTTTAAAAATATAAGTAAACACTACGTAAAGAATCGCAAAAAGAAAAAGCGGCCTAAGCACTGACCACAAATAGCCAAGCACCGAACTCTGATAACGAACTTTGAAATCGGCTCTTACCATTTCTTGCAAGATAGAGCGGTTTTTAGTCGAAAGGTATCTCATATAGCTTATTATTATACCATTGATGCCATCCTAGAGCATGTCAAATACCAAGAAAGTGCGCCTACTTAGCAAACTAACCTAAACTAATTTGCTATTGATGACCTAGAGAACATAAAATGTAGCTGTGAAAAGAATTGCATTAATCAGAAACTCTTACTCGTTTGATGTCGGTGGCGCAGAGATATTCCCTATTAACCTGGCAAAAATATTAGCCCTCAACGATTACCAACCCTTCATTCTATCTGCCAATAATACAACTCGAGAAATGGCTAAAAACGAGAACTTGTCGACCCTGCGCTCACCTTGGTGGTCGTTTCAAAATATTAGCGGGCCTTATATACTCGCATTCCCTATTTATCTAATATGGATAATAACTTTGACGATATGGTACATCGGCTACTTTTTAAAGAATCGTATCGATATCGTTCACCCACAAAGCAGAGACGACTTTATCTCCGCCACTTTCGCGGCGAAATTATTGCAAAAAAGAGTAGTCTGGTCGGACCACGCCGACCTTAAATACATATATATGAATCATAGAACATGGTACAAAAATCCTGTCGGCAAGTTAGTCTACCTTGCTGGCAAACTGGCCGATCATATAGCAATAGAAAGCTTTAGCGAGAAAAAACTAATAGAAGAATCTCTAGGTAAGCAATTGCCAACAAATTATTCGGTTATTCATATTGGCGTAATAGACAGATACAAATCAGTTAAGCGAAAAGACGATAAATTAACTCTAGTATCAACCTCAAGACTTGTTGGCGCCAAGGGAATCGGGGAGTTAATTGAAGCCATGAAGCTAGTCGATAATAAAAATGTAGTATTAAAGATCTGTGGAGATGGACCGGAAGCTAGTCGCTTTAAATCTATGGCAAAAGATCTAAAAAATATAGAATTTCTTGGACATGTAAGAGAGGTAACCGAGGTTTTAAGTAATTCTGATGTATTAATTCATCCAAGTCATCACGAAGGCTTTGGACTATCATTAGTAGAGGCTGAGATGTGCGGATTACCAATTATCGCGTGTTCTGTGGGCAGCGTACCAGAAATAGTAAAAGACGGAGTTAGCGGCATACTCGTGCCACCAAAAAGCTCCAAAGATTTAGCTAGAGCCATCAACCAACTGGTCGATAATCCAAAGCTAAGAGCGGATATGGGCAAGGCTGGTCGACAATTGTATCTTGAGAACTTTCAGCTAGACAAAATAGTCAAAGAAAATATTATTCCTCTATATAATGAGGCTGCATGAATATACTAATCGACGCAAGCCCGTTATATGCCGGACCATTAACTGGTATCGGCTACTACACCGAGAGTCTCGTTGAGGGTCTGGCAAAGGTCAAATCCGTAGACACCACGGGCTTTGCGTTCAATCTTCTTGGCAAAAAACCCGGCTCAACTTTGTTAAAAACACAAGAGCAGAAGATTCTTCCCGGAAAATTGATGAGTTATCCTCGTTATGCAAGTATCGAACTACCGCTTGAAATGTTTTTTTCGACAAAAGGCTACGATGTAGTACTGGGAACCAACTACTTATTACCTCCGAATATCAGAAACATACCGAGCATAGCGACAATTCACGATCTATGTTTTTATGACCACCCAGAGTGGGTCCAGAGTAAAAACGCCCATATTTTAAAAAAGCTCTTACCTAAAACTATCGAGCGCTCATCTGGAATTATTACTATATCTGAGTTTAGCCTATCTCGGATTCGAGATGTTTATAATTACACCGGCCCAGCTTTGGTGGTCGACATACCACCCAAAATATCAATGGCGACACCCAAGAAACCGAGCAAAATCAGTCTAGTTTCCAAAAAATACTTTTTATTCATAGGGACTATTGAGCCACGGAAAAATATCGGACGAATGCTTGACGCGTTCGAACGGCTTTCACCCAGTGTTCAATCAGAATATCCTATTGTTTTGGCGGGGAAACCAGGATGGGACTCAGAAGTCTTGGATCGCTTAACGAAAGCCAATAATCATAACATACATTACCTTGACTACATCAGCGAAAACGAGAGAACTTGGCTATATCAGAACGCCACCTCCACGATAATACCGTCACTTTATGAAGGGTTTGGAATGATGACTCTGGAGTCACTAGCCCTTGGAGCTCCAGCAATTACTAGCGACATTCCGCCACAAAGAGAAATACTAGGGAAGCATGGACAGTACTTCGACCCCCTTAATATTGACGAGCTGACAGGACTATTACTGAAATTTACTGATCCAAAACATCAACAGAGCGCACTAAAAGCACAACTGAGTGTGCTTCACAATTATTCTTGGGACAAAGTAATCGAAAAGACTTTGGCATTCATAAATCAAATAACGTCATAGTCTGAAGTATATTAGCTGTGAATCTCACGGCTAATAGCTGGGTCGCCAACTGGTCTGGCGCTGACTATTGGCTCGATCTCTACTAAAGGCAATCTAGTGCCATAATGAAGAGCATCCGTGTCTATATTATTGTCGGAGGCTAGTGCTTCACGGTGGCTGTTAGCTGCTTCAGAATATTTATTGACTGCTTCGTCTTTAGTCATACCAGAGGCAAATAGTCCATTCTCGAAATAAAAGTTACTAAATGAGCCGGGGCTAGAAGATTGTGATTCGTGTGACATAATTTCCTCTGTTAAATTAATATAACCCACCATTTCTACCCATTATATAGGACATTCCCCAATCACCCAAAACCCGTAAAATCTCACCAAAAAAATCACCAAACCCCCAGACCAAAGGGTTCAACCCTTAACAGGGAAGGTTTTTGTGATTTGCGAAATTTACAGATGAGCCAACTCGTGCTTCAGCTCGTGAAGTATCTCCATCTGTCCCTCATAATCTTTCAGAAAGTCCATATACTCATCAGGACCAGAAAATAACTCCTCAACTTTTGCCATATCAAGCCACTCCACCGACTCCAAGCTAAGATAATATTTTAAACTAGAATACTTATAGCGCTGCCAGTATCTAGGATTGAGATGAATATAACGTGAAATATGCGACAAATAACTATCGGAATTAATCAGCGACGCTTTGTAGGTACTTTCGTAAATTGACCCTGACTTTTTATACTTGAGATTGAAGTACATGCAGTAGCTAGACATGACACTCTTCATGAATAGACACATGCTGCCTTCAACTTTCTGATACAGAAGCAGGTGAAAATGATTGTTCATCAAACAATATGCCAGTAACTCTACCTTGCCGTGAAAATGAGGATAGCCCAAATGCGATTTACCTATTTTGGGCTGTAAGCTTAAGTATCTTTCGAATAGACCGATAAAATATTTGAAGTCACTTGCATTTAAAAATATTGGCTGCTTACTGGTACCCCTGGCATAAACGTGATAATAGGTTTCGGCAATATCGGATTTTTGAACATTTCTTCTAGGCATAGGGCTAATATAGCATCGGTGTTTTGCTCAAACATAGAGTACATGCTTACTAAATCACATTTTATTCATCTGTTAAGGGTTCAACCCTTAACAGGGAAGGTTTTTGTGATTTACCAGTTTGGAGATGGAGAATTGTAGTATTATTAGGGGAGTATGAAAAAAATTGCGATTGATGCAAGGGAACTCAGGACTAGTTCGGGTCGCTATATCGAGAGATTGTTGCATTACTTACAGCAAATCGATAATGGCCATGAATACGTTGTATTGCTCAAACCTGAGGATTTTGATGGCTGGCAGCCAACTAATAAGCACTTCAAAAAGGTGACTGCGCCTTTTAAGGAATTCACTTTTGCTGAACAAATTGGTTTTTCGAGACAAGTCAAAAGTCTGAACGCTGATCTTGTACATTTTGCTTTTGTGCAGCAACCAGTTTATTTGCGCAGCAAAGTCGTGACAACAATGCATGATTTAACTACCACTAAATTTCGTAATCCTTCTAAAAATAGACTAGTTTTTACCGCCAAACAGCAAGTTTATAAGCAAGTTAACAAATTAGTGGCTCGCAAATCAGCTTTTGTGATTACGCCATCCGAATATGTTAAGGACGCTGTTGCAAAATTCGCTCACATAAATAGTCGAAAAATCTTCGTAACTTATGAATCTGCCGACAAAATCACTGACGAACCAGTAAAAATCGAGCAATTAACAGATAAGGATTCGTACATTATGTACGTTGGGCGTCCCCTTCCCCACAAAAATCTAGAAAATCTGATAGCCGCCTTTACTATGCTAAAAACCACCCATCCAGACCTAAAACTAGTGTTAGCGGGCAAAAAAGATACTCTCTACAAGCGCATTAGCCGCGATGTCGACAATGCCGGCATAACAGATGTCATATTCACCGATTTCGTCAGCGAGGGACAGCTACGATGGCTCTACGAGCACACTGCTGCCTACGTCTTCCCTTCTCTATCGGAAGGTTTTGGCCTGCCGGGGCTTGAGGCTATGATTCACGGCGCACCAGTAGTTTCGTCTAGCGCAACTTGCCTGCCAGAAATATATGGCGATGCCGCCGAGTACTTTGACCCTCTTGAACCCTTCGAAATAGCCAGCGCAGTCGCTCGTGTCATCGACGACTCAAATCACGCAAGTAAATTGCGGCAACTGGGCAGATTACAGGCCGCAAAATACTCCTGGAAGCGCACGGCCGAACAAACTCTAGATGTCTACAGGCAAGTTCTTGGCGAATAGCCCTTAATATATCGCCCTATCCACATATTTTCCACAACTAAATCTTACTAATATTTGATAACTTTCGTCTTGTTGTGATCTGTTAATTATATTTGAGCTAAAGCTGCAGTTCATTTGTGTTGATGTGTTTTTGTATGGATTTAGGGCTGAGTCTTTTGGGTCTATATTTAGAGATTTATCGTTGGCTGGCTCAAACATTTCGGCCTGTTTAATTGCACTGCCTATAGCAAATTCAGCAGACTGGAGAGACGACGAAGCTATTGAGGCAAAAATAATATCAATATGACAACTTTTACGGCCTGAGCCATACACGACCGTGTCATTTCGGCAGTATCTTAACTTTTTGGGTGCTAAGTTAGGATCTTTAGCCGATATCTGTAACATCAATTCATCCACATCCTTGTCTAGCCTGCCGAAAGGTGTCTTTGATAAACTATTTTGATAAATATTTACTGCAAAATATAGCCCGATTAATAATACAAAAACAGCCACAAATATTAGCTTGTTTTTGCCTGTATTATTGCTAAAAATATTTTTCGTCATACTGCCTCATCTTAATAATAATCCTTTTTTTGGGATTGAAAATGAATAGTATATGAATATCTGAAACGTAAGCTTTTTTGGTGTGAGATAACTATATTGCACAGAGCAGAACTGTGTAAGCGACGAAGCCATGAATATATATAATTTTAATCGAAGATCACTAGCCCCCACTATAGCGTCTTTCACTGTTGTTTTGGGTCTATGCCTAGGGATTTCGTCGCGAGTCGGAGCTAACACTCAACCATCTGCTTGGCTGAGTG
>JBAXJI010000024.1:0-6510 GCA_037137935.1 Candidatus Saccharimonadota bacterium
AGAGACGTTGAGTCTAGAGCTCTAATCCTATAGAATGAACTGGATAAGATATAATGGCGCCTTGGCCGAGCAGTTAGGCAGAGGTCTGCAAAACCTCGTAGATGGGTGCGACTCCCATAGGTGCCTCCAATGATATACTTATATTATGGGCGAGTGGCGGAATTGGTATACGCGATAGACTTAAAATCTGTTGACTGAATAAGTCTTGTGGGTTCAAGTCCCACCTCGCCCACCACAATAAAATGCTCCCTTTTTAGGGAGTTTTTTATTACTATTGGGTTTTCCACTGATCAGGTATTTTGTTGATGCACTCTGGAATTTTCTGTAAATAGGCAAAGAGCCATACATTGCTAACTAACTTCAATACAGTATTTCAAGGATGCAAGATGTAGCGATTAGAGGTATAATATAAGTACATTTAAGTAAGAGGGATTTTAAAAATGACTATATATTATATTATCGGCGCTATCCTGTTGTTGGTTGCAATTATTGCCTCAATGTACAACGGATTAGTCAAGATAAACACAAGAGTTGACGAAGCTTGGAGCGATATTACTGTCCAGCTCAAAAGACGAACAGATTTGATACCAAATCTTATCAACACCGTTAAGGGCTATGCCAAGCACGAAAAAGAAGTGTTCGAGCAAGTTACTGAGGCTAGATCTGGCTTGATGAACGCTCAAGGCGTCGCAGAAACAGCTAAGGCCGAGAATGCCTTCCAACAAACCTTAAAGAGCTTATTTGCGGTTGCAGAAGCTTATCCAGATTTGAAGGCAAACGAAAGCTTTCAGCAACTACAGACTGAACTAGTTGATACTGAAGATAAGATTCAGGCGTCACGACGATTTTATAATGGTTCTGTACGCGACTTAAACGTTAAAGTTAAGGTTTTCCCAACTAATATTTTTGCAAACATGCTCGGTTTTAAAGTGCGCGAATTTTTTGAAGTTGCGGAGAGCGAGCAGGCAGAAATCCAGAAACCTGTAGAAGCTAAATTTTAACAAAATCTACAAGTTAATGATTAAGATGATCAATACCACGAAAGGAATGCTAGAAACTAGTTGCTAGCGGATAACCTATGTACTCTGAGATAGAAAGCAATAAGCGCAAAACATGGTTTCTGATGTTTAGTTTTGCTGTTTTTATAACTCTACTTGGCTATATTTTTAGTAAAGCTTATGGGCAGCCTTCTATAACTTTTGCAGTAGGTATAGGAGCAATTCTCTACACTGTTTTTCAATATTTTGTTGCAGACAAATTAGCTACGGCCGTGAACGGGGCCAAGCAAATTACAAAAGCAGATAATCCAAGGTACTGGCGAATTGTAGAAAATCTTGCGATAACAGATGGATTACCAATGCCGAAAGTCTATATCATAGAAGATCCTTCTCCTAACGCTTTTGCCTCTGGGCGAGATCCAGACCATGCTTTGGTTTGTGCGACTACCGGTATTTTAGATATTATGACCGACAGCGAACTCCAGGGAGTATTTGCGCACGAGATGGGTCACATTAAGAACTATGACATTAGAGTTAGTATGATAGTTTTTGGATTAGTTAGCCTAGTGGCGATATTAAGCGATATATTTTTGCGCATGATGTTTTGGGGTAACAACGACAATGACAACAATAATAATAACGCTATTTTCATAGTGCTAGGAATAGCAGCGGCAATATTAGCACCAGTAGCGGCGACTCTCATACAGTTATCTATCAGCAGGAATAGAGAATATTTGGCAGATGCAACTGGTGCATTAACGACTCGCTATCCACAAGCTTTGGCTAGCGCTTTGCAGAAGATTGAACAATCCGGCAGCGTACTTCGAAAGCAGAATACATCTACAGCTCATTTGTTTTTTGCCAACCCACTAAAAAAGAAGAGTTTATTAAATATGTTCAGCACACATCCACCTATCGAGGAGAGAATTAAGCGACTTCAAGGAATGGAATTGCACGCTTAATATGGCTACTAAAAAGAGCGCTCCCAAGCAAGAGTTCAAGATAATAAAAAAGACTAAAAAATCTCTTGTTAAAAAAATCGACAATAAAACTACTACAGTCGTTTCAGTAAAATCGCGGCGTAAAATCAAACAAGCCGAGCATAAATCTTTCAAACTAAGTAAGCGGATTAAGCACTATAATCGGCCTATTGCCGGCCCGATAAAACTTACAAGGTATACATTTCGACCGTTCATAAAGCACTGGCGTTTATACGCTGGTATCGTGCTAGTTTATTTAGTGCTAAATGTTATTTTTGTGCATGGTTTTGGTAGTGGAATTGATCTAGCAGCTTTAAAGGAATCTATTCAAAACAATAAAGCCGCAGATCAGGGTAATCTCGCAACAGCTACGACGCTTTTTAGCTATCTGCTAACTTCTAATGGCGGCAGTTCGGCGGGTACTGGACTATTTCAAACGCTATTAGTGCTGTTAGTGAGTCTGTCTATTATCTGGACGCTAAGGCAGATTACTGTTGAATCAAAAATTAGAATTCGCGATGCTTTTTATAAAAGTACCGGTCAATTAATACCGTTCATTCTTGTGCTAACTGTAGTCGCCTTGCAACTAATTCCGTTAATAGCCGCAAACTGGTTGATCACAAATATTATTGGAGGTGGGGTAGCTTCTGCTGCTGTAGAAAGGTTTGTAACATATATAATTGCCGGACTATTCACGCTGTTATCGTTATATATGTTGAGCTCATCATTATTCGCATTATATATAGTAACCCTGCCAGACATGACGCCTTTTAAGGCGCTTAAGGGAGCCAGAAAACTAGTTATGCACCGACGTTGGACTATCATGCGTAAAATAATTTTCTTGCCATTCTTGTTGATAATTACAGGGGCTGCGATTATGTTGCCGATGCTATTACTGCTACCTTCTTTTGCGTCGTGGATGTACTTCGTGTTGTCGCTACTGATACCGTTTGTTATTCATAGCTATATGTACAGTTTGTATCGGGAATTACTGTGAACAAGCCCGATGCAATAAATAGGCTAAGTAAATTAATTTCTCAGCTCTCGCAGTACGCCTATGAGTATTATGTGCTCGACAAAACTACGGTTAGTGACGCCGTATATGATGGACTTATTCAAGAGGTAAAAAAGATCGAGGAGGAATATCCTGATCTTATTTCGCCTGAATCACCGACGCAAAGAGTTGGGGCTGGTCCTGCGGATGACTTTCAGAAAGTTCCGCATTCTACCAGAATGCTGAGCTTGAACGACGTCTTTAGCAGAGAAGAAGTTGAAGCGTGGGTGTTAAGAATGGAAAAGTTGATACCAGGCAGCAAGCACGAATACTCTGCAGAGATAAAGATGGATGGTTTGGCTTGTTCTTTGATTTATCAGGACGGTGTTCTTATAAGAGCAATTACTAGAGGCGACGGTTTTGTGGGCGAAGATGTGACGACTAATGTCCGCACTATTAAAAGCGTGCCATTAAAATTACGACACAATGATGAGTCGTCATCGGCTAGTAAATTCTTAAGCGGTCGTACAGAAATCCGTGGCGAAATAATTATGCTAAAGAAAGATTTCGAAAAATTGAATGCCGCGCGTGAGCTAAATGGACTTCCTGTGTTTGCAAATCCACGCAATTTAGCTGCTGGCACTATTAGGCAGCTTGATCCTAGGTTGGTAGCAGAAAGGCCCTTGCAGTTTAGAGCCTATGATTTGATACGCGACGATGCCAATGAAGTTCCGACTTACGTGTTTGCATATGAGACCATTCGCCGTCTTGGAATTATTGTGACTCCAGAAAACGACATGTTTAGTAATATTCAAGACGTGATGGATTTTGTTGAAAAATGGGATAAAAAAAGGCATGATCTGTCGTTTAATACTGACGGCCTAGTGATTAAAATTAACGACCGTAAACTATATGCTGAGCTTGGCGTTGTGGGCAAGAATCCGCGCGCAGCTGTAGCCTACAAATACGCCGCTGAAGAAGCCACTACAATTGTACGCGACATTGTGATTAGTATCGGCAGGACAGGTGCAGCAACTCCTGTAGCAGTATTTGACCCTGTAGTTGTCGCCGGAACAACCGTTCAGCATGCTAGTCTGCATAACGCTGACGAGATTGCCCGTAAAGATATACGAGTTGGCGATACGGTTGTTATATATAAAGCGGGCGATATTATACCTCAGGTTCAGTCTGTAATAGAGAGTTTGCGTCCAAAAAGTTCTAAGCGTTTTAATATGGAGAATGAGCTGGCTACGCAGTTTCCAGGGCTAAAGTTTGAGCGTCCTGAAGACGAAGTCGTATACCGCATAAAGGGTGACGCCGGTAATATTTTACTCAAAAAAGCACTAGAGCATTTTGCTAGTCGGGGTGCTCTTGATATAGAAAGTTTGGGCGAAAAAAACGTTGAAGCTCTTATCGACGCGCAGCTCGTTTATGATCTAGCTGATATTTATAGACTCAAAAAAGAAGATGTCTTAACTGTTGATAGATTTGCCGATATTTCGGCCAGTAAATTGGTGTCGGCCATAGCCGAAAAACGTAACCCACCTATGGCAAAATTCGTCTATGCTCTAGGTATACGACATGTTGGTACGCAAACAGCCATAGACCTATCTCACGCCTTTAAATCACTTGATACGTTAGGCACAGCTACTTATAAGCAGTTAATGTCAGTTGATGGTATAGGCGAAATCGTAGCAGACTCGATATTGATGTGGTTTGAGGACGATGATAACCAAAAATTACTAGCAAAATTCCGCAATTTGAGTGTCTGGCCGGAGGATGACTCTGCTATTAATGGTAAGTTGACGAACAAAAGTTTTGTCGTTACGGGTACTTTGGAGTCGATGAGTCGTGACCAAGCGGCTGACAAAATTCGTGCACTTGGTGGCACATTTCAAAGCTCAGTAGGCAAGGGTACGACATATCTAGTTATGGGTACAAATGCTGGCAATTCAAAGGCCGAAAAAGCCCGAAAAGTTGGAACAGAGGTTATTGACGAGCCCGAACTGATTAAAATTTTAGAAGCTTAGCTAGAATAAGCTTAAGTGTTATATTGTGACTATGAAATATTCCAGTAATAAGTTTTATTGTTTTTCGCCACCAGTAATGCTGGCAACAATTATTATCGAACTTAGCTTGGCGATCTATACATTAATTCGCTACAAACTAAATCCAAAGAAAAGATTAGTTCTTGCAATTTTGCTGTTATTGGCCACGTTCCAGCTAGCGGAATATAGCGTCTGTGGACGGTTTAATCTTAATGCAGAAGCATGGTCGAGAGTTGGATTTGTCGCTATTACAATGCTGCCACCATTAGGATTACATTTGATAAAAGTAATAGCCGGCAAGAGTGCAAAGCTCTTGTTGCTCGTCGCCTATCTGTCTGCCTTAGTATGGATAGTGGCGTTTACTTTTAGTAGTAATGTATTTGCAGGCCAGGTGTGCGCAGGTAATTATGTGATATTTCGTCTAACCAGCACCGCAAATCTAGGTTATTTTATTTACTATTACTCCTGGTTGTTTATTAGCATATTGTTGGCGCTGTATTGGGCTAGAGACACTAAAAAACAAACATCAAGGGCGTTAATGCTAATAATCTTAGGCTATCTGGTATTTTTGGTTCCTACGACGATGATTAACAACTTATATCCTAATTCAGGCAGGGGCATTCCTAGTATTATGTGTGGCTTTGCCGTTTTCTATGCGATTATTTTGGTATTCGGCGTTATGCCTTTGTCGCTTGACAAACGTAAAGCTTAAGTTTTAAATGAATAGTATCTCGTGCGCTCTGCGGCGCGTGAAATAAAAACAACCAAAACAAAAAACCACCCGCCGCGGGTGGGCGCGCACGAATTATAAAAACCCTATCAAGTATAGGGTTTTTATAATTAACTCATTTTTTAAAAAAATATGCTTGAATTCTCAAAATCTTGAGAGTATATTGATAAACCGAACGCTATCGGAAAACTATTAACACCCGAGGTTCAGAAGGAGATACGATGACATTAGTTACCCCAGGATCCGGAGTTGATATGGATCATTTTGCAGATCATATGCCTGTTGATGGTGGTTTGCCAAAGTTTAGAGCTGAAGACCCAGAGATCTTACAGCACACTATCGAAGAGCTAAACATCAAGCACCCAGCGCTACACCTAGGCGCATTGTTAGCAAAAGAAGCAGAAATTTTGCCAGTTACTGAATAACAAAATGCTTTCTTAATTTAAAATCCCATCCTTTCGGATGGGATTTTAAATTGGTGGAGCTACAGGGACGGCGCACTTCAATCCAGGCGCCCGCTCGCCAACTGGCGGACTTGGGGCCTGTGACTGAAGACCGAACCAGGAGTCTTGCGCCAAGCTGAAGCTTGTCGCGGTCCAGGGTTCGAGACTCAACAACATAACCAAACTAAAAACCCGTCCTTTCGGACGGATTCTTAGTTTGGTGGAGCTACAGGGACTCGAACCCTGGACCTCTTCACTGCCAGCGAAGCGCTCTAGCCAACTGAGCTACAGCCCCAAATACCTATTTCTGATTGTAC
>JBAXJI010000025.1:0-5696 GCA_037137935.1 Candidatus Saccharimonadota bacterium
TAAATGGTCAATGACAAATGATAAATTACCTACTCTCTGCTAGACTAAGTACATGCAAAAGATACTTGTTACTGGAGGAGCGGGATTTATCGGCTCACATACCGTCGTAGCCCTACATGAAGCTGGCTATATTCCAGTAATAATCGATGACTTCTCAAATAGTGCAGCGTCAGTTATAGACAATTTAAAAGACCTAACAACATCAGAATTGTTGTTCTTTCATGGTGACGTCAACGACAAGCCATTCATGCAAAAGGTTATGAGAGAAACTAAACCCTCGGCAGTCATACATTTTGCTGCCAAAAAAGCCGTAGGTGAATCGGTTGCCAATCCCCTAGCCTATTATAGGTCTAATGTTGATGGCCTGCTGACCGTACTAGAGACAATGCAAGAGAACGACATAAAAAGCATCGTGTTCTCTTCTTCGTGCACGGTTTATGGCGAACCTGATGTCTGCCCGGTGACAGAAGATACTCCACAAAAACACGCCACAAGTCCGTATGGGGCTACTAAACAAATGTGCGAAAGAATCCTAGAAGACGTAACTCAGTCAGATGCGCTAAATTCCGTTGCGCTCAGATATTTTAATCCAGTGGGTGCCCACCCATCTGCGAAAATTGGTGAGCTACCGCTTGGAGATCCAAACAATCTCGTTCCGTTCCTAACTCAAGCCACAGCCGGACTACGAGGACCTTTAACAGTGTTTGGGGATGATTATGACACTCCGGACGGCACCTGTGTAAGAGACTTTATTCACGTCATGGATTTAGCAGAAGCCCATGTTTCAGCCGTTAAATTTGCACTAGATAATCAAGGCTTTAACACGTTTAACATCGGCTCAGGCAAAGGCAATAGCGTACTCGAACTCATCAACAGTTTTGAAAAAGTAACTGGTCAAAAAGTCCCATACAATATCGGTGCTCGTCGTCCAGGTGACGTCATCAAGATCTGGGCCAACGCAGATAAGGCAAAATCCGTTCTAGGCTGGCAAACTACTCGCTCACTAGACGACTCAATGCGAGATGCTTGGCGCTGGCAACAATCACTAACCAATTAAATTCTTATAATTGTAGTAATTACCTATTTTTATGATCGTGTTAGATAGTATAATTAATTGAGTAGTTTATTAATGAACCGGGAGATTCCGTGAATACAGATCTAACTAATTTGCTCCAATCAGCTTTGGATAATAAAAAGCTTAACAAAACTGCATACTTGGAAATTACTAAATGGTTAACTGACGAAGAATTTAGTGAATTTGCACCTGAACTATCCCAGCAAATATCTGAAGAAAAATGGGATTTACTTATGGACGCCTTTTACCGTGTAGTAATTTTTGGGACTGGTGGAATCAGAGGCACCATGGCTATCGGGACCAACCGAATCAATAACTACACTATAAGATGGGCCTCACAAGCTTATGCAAACTATCTTAAAAAGCATCAGTTATCTGATTATAAAAATGGTGTTGCAATAGCATATGACAGCAGAATAAATTCTGAATCATTCATGAAAGAAACGGCGCGCGTACTAGCTGCTAACGGCGTGCCGGTTTATATCTTCCCCTATTATCGCGCCACACCTGAACTTTCATTTACGGTTCGTCACCTTGGCCTAATAGGTGGAATAGTTATTACTGCTAGCCATAATCCTCCAGAATTTAATGGATATAAACTATACGACTCAGCTGGAGTTCAAGTTCTACCAGAAACCGGCCAACAGATTGAAGACGAATTCAAGACTATAACAGAAATCCAAAAACTAAGTTTTGACGAAGCCGTCAGTAAGGGATTAATTAAATATATCGACGAGTCGGTTGACGAAGCTTTTGCAAAATCTGCCCGCGAGGTATCGGTCTCAGATAATCGAGATGTCAAAATCGTATTCTCGCCACTACACGGAGTTGGCTCGCAGTCAGTCTTGCCAGTTCTTAAATCAATCGGCTTCAATGATATCCATATGGTAGACAGCCAAGAAAGCCTAGACGGTAACTTCCCTAACGTTGAAGGTCACTTCCCTAATCCTGAATTTGCTGTCGTATATAAACAGCCTATAGCATTAGCAAAAAAAGTGAATGCTGACATAGTTCTAGTATCAGATCCAGACGCCGATCGACTTGGTATTGCTGCTCCAGATAAAAACGGAGAGTGGCACAACTTAAACGGCAACCAAGGCGCCGTACTCATGGGATACTACTATTTAAACGCCTTAAAAGAAAGCAAGAAGCTACCAGAAAAATCCGTCATCATCAAAACTTCAGTTACTACTGAATTACTGAGAGACGTTGCTGAAAGCTACGGCGTTGAGGTAGTCGGAGATTTGTTGGTAGGCTTTAAATTTATTGGTGACCGCGCCGAGTATATGGCAAAAGACAGGACCTTTTTGTTTGGCTGTGAAGAAAGTGTAGGATATTTATTTGGTAATGGATATCGAGACAAAGGAGCTGAAACACCGGCTATAATTGCTGCCGAGATGGGTGCATGGTGTAAAGCCAATCACACGACTCCTATAGAACTGCTGGAGACAATTTACCAGCGTTTTGGATATTACTCAGAGAGGCTTTTCTATCGCTTAATTGAAGGCTTTGGATCTTTTGATCGCATGAACCTAGCAATGACTGAACTTCGCAAAAACTTACCAAAAAGTATTGGCGACAAGAAGGTATTTAAGGTCATCGACCGATTGACGGGTGTAGTATCGGACGGTCAAACAGGAGAAATTATCGAAACACGCGACTGGGACAAGGGAGATATGTTGTCATTCTTTTTTGACGACAACGAACGAAGCGTCGTTCATGTCAGGCCATCAGGAACAGAACCAAAGATGAAATACTATACGATGATAAAAGGCGACCTCAGTAAGTCCAGCAAGACAAAGCTTGACCTAGCCGCTGAACAAACAGAAAATGCAATTGCTAAAATATTTGAAGATGTGTTGTCTAAAATCGTTGTAGATGTTTTTTAGATAATTAGTTTTTCTTGTCCAAAAAGCGCTTGCTAACATCACCGACTTTTTGGGCGTGGCTTTTGTTGGTTACAAGGATGCCGCTCTTGGTCACAATTACGGCCACATTATCTAAACCTATAACGGCTAGCGGCAAATCACTTTCATTACGAATTAAACTATTGGTGACATTTTCTGTCTCAACATAACCGTGCGAGGCATTACCTTGCTCGTCCTGCTCGTTAATCATATGAACCTCCGGATAAGATCCAACATCAACCCAGTCAAAACTGCCTGGCATCACCAATAAATCTGGAACCCTTTCTATTAAAGCCGTGTCTATAGGCTCACTTTTGAAGGATAAATAGCGCTTATCGAATTCGTCAGCATTCTTTGCCTCGCGAAGTTTCTTATAGTTCTTTTTGAGCTGTGGTGAGTGACGATTAATAGCTTCCTCGAAAACGGACAAAGGCGCAACGAAATAGCCCATATTCCAAAAATAACGACCACTAGCCAGATAGCGCTGAGCGGTTCTTCTGTCGGGCTTCTCTTTAAAGCTAGAAACTTTATATATTAAACGCTTGCCGACAGTATTGTCGCCGCGCTCAATATAACCAAAAGAGCTAGATGGATATGTCGGCTCTAGACCCAACAAGACTATGCTGGCCTTCTCGACCGAAGTATTAGCAGCCTTCTCGATAGTCTCCAAAAATCCTCTTGTGTCTCGAATATGATGGTCAGAATGCATAAAAACAATTGGTTCATCAGAACTATGATGCTGTTTTATCCGGGCTAATGCCGAAATCACACAAGATGCCGTACCTCGCCTACCCGGCTCGATTACCGCATGATCCTTGTCTAGGCCTGGCAGCTGATCAAAAACATGGTTAATGTGCGAACCCTCAGAAATTACATAGACATCATTTGTTAGTAACTTTGCTCTTTCATAGGTGTTCTGGAGTAAACTCTTCTCATTAGTTAAACGAAGTAAGTGCTTTGGGTACTCTGGCGTAGACATTGGCCACAATCTAGAGCCTGATCCGCCAGCGATAATTACTATAGTCATAGAATATATAATAGCAAATATTAGCTATTTCAATCCGATATAAAACGACTTTAGTGCTAAGAAATCGACTCTAGCTACAAATCCTTATTCTGACGCTTGTAGAGTTATAAGCCACAAATGATTGAGCTAATTGTATTAATCACCTTAGAAATGCTCAGTAGCCAGCTTGAAAACCAAGAACATAAGCGATATACTTATCTTGCTTAATGGTAAAATAAATATATGCGAAATAAAAATTATAGAAGCAAGAGTACTCTAAAAAACTCTAATAAACGAATGGTCGTTCTTGCAGTGCTTTTATTAGGTTTATTGGGGATTGTTACTGTTTTAGAAATTAGCCATACTACCCATTACTTCCGCCCTGCCAAAACGACGCAGTTAATACCTGTCACAACAAACAAAACTAGCAATCCAGTAGTCACTAATACTCCAGCCGTTGGCAAAAGTGCCGATACACCGTCGACTACCACAACTACTGGCTCCCAATCACAGACCGACGGCTCCATAATGCTGATAAAACCATATGGACTTTTTGTCAGCACTCATAAGCCTACCCCTAGCGGACAGGTATTATCAACTTGCAGCACATCACCATCAACCAATTGCTCAATTGAATTTATCATGGGTAGCGAAACAAAGAAACTTCCTGGCCAAATAACCGGCGGGGACGGCACGACGTCATGGCTATGGAGTATTAAGCAAGCGGGCTTGAGCGCTGGTTCTTGGCAAATAAAAGTTACGGCAACACTTAATGGTCAAACGTTGAGCACGGTTGACCAGACTAATTTAGAGGTTCAGCCATGAATAAGTCACTTAAAGTCATGTTCAATATTTTCGTCTTTTCTCTTGTGGTCAGTGGATTTATTATCGCTCATAAAGGCACAGCCTCGGCTTACACCTTCTTACCTAGCAATTTAGTATCTGACACTATTTTCGAAAGAAGTAATTCGATGTCGTCAGCAGATATTAATACTTTTCTAAATAGTTTCGCTGCGAGCTGTATCAGCACAAATAACGGATTCACTACCCCATTACCACTTGGTTGGTCGGATGCCCAGAACAAATATATCTTTGGTGCTAATGTTTCTGCGGGTGAAGCTATTTATGCTGTCAGTCAGCTTTATCATGTTAATCCTCAAGTAGTACTGGCGACTCTTCAAAAAGAACAAAGTATTCCAACCGGCTCAGCGGGCTGCCACCCAAGTTCACCCGACCCTAACGCGCCGTTTTCTGCCGTGCCGGCCGTTAATACGACCTTTACTTGCACAATAGGCGGCAGGTCACGTACGTGCACATATGCCTGTTCGTTTGCTGGTGGCTGTATGAATATTGCCGTTGGCTATGACTGCCCTGGCTACTGTAATGCAGCAAATGAGGGCTTTAGCAAACAAATCACTCTTGGTACTTGGTTGTTACGTTTTGCTGAACAGCGCTCCAAAGGAATCATGGGTGGCTACGTTGGCTACGAAACGGGTGACGATACACTATGCTATAGCGGACCTATGACAGCGGGTACACGACAGCGCTCACAAGTAAATACTGCGTGTAACGCAGTTGTAACTTATGATGGTAGCTACACCACACTCGACGGCGTGAGCGTCACCATTGCCAGTGGCGGAACGGCCGCACTATATAACTTCACTCCATTTGTGTCAGGCAATCGCAACTTTGATAATATTTTCAATGG
>JBAXJI010000026.1:0-5229 GCA_037137935.1 Candidatus Saccharimonadota bacterium
CTAAAAGCCCTCATCGTATCGAGGCTTTTAGCGATGGTGTAATCGCCATCATAATTACGATAATGGTTTTGGACATCAAAGCACCAGAAGGTGCGTCAATAGAAGCTTGGAGATCTAATGTACCACTTCTGTTTGCGTATACCCTCAGCTTTATGACGCTAGCCATATTTTGGAACAATCACCACCATTTATTAAAAGCTACGAAATATGTAACTTCAGCAGTCATGTGGGCTAATATGTATCTACTGTTTTGGCTTTCCTTAATTCCAATCGTGACAGCTTGGTTTGGCCAAAACATTAACCAAAAATGGCCAGTAATTTTGTACAGTTTTGTAGCTTTAATGAGCGGAACTGCTTATTTTATTCTGACGAAGGTTATCGTAAAAGCTAATCCTGATAATGACTTACAAAATGTTATTTTAAGCAGTAAAAAAGAAATCATGTCATTTGCTCTGTATGTGCTTGCTTTTATCTTTGCGTTTGTAAACGTATATATAACGTATTTCATATTTACGTTAAATGTAGTTATTTGGATAGTTCCCGATAAAAGATTGGAAAAAATAGATTCCTAATAAATCAAAAAACGGAGACTAATTGCCTCTGTTTTAATCATAAGCGGGATTGGAGGACACCGTGGAGCTTATCACAGCCGAAATCAGCTATGGTAAAAATCTTCCTTTTTATCTTCGGGTTCGTCAAGTGAGTTGTAATCTATAAGGATTTCTTCTCCTGCCGGAATGTAACTTGTGGCATAGTAGCCATCACTGCGTTGCTCTGCATTAGGATTGCCCGAGTGATTAAGGTACCAAATAGTCTCAATGTTCTCAAAGTCTGCAGGACAGAGGTATTGGCCATCATCTCGAGCTATGCAGTAGGACAGGAACTTCACCGGTATATCATTCTCAGATCGTACTATACCGATAGTAGTATTTTTTGGCTTGAACGCTAGGTAGGCTCCTGGTTCTATGTCGTGAGTAGTAAATACGCCTAGTCCAGAGGCAGGAATTCCAGATGCCTTTAATACAAATGATTCTGAAGTAGTGGGCATAGTCTAATGTTAGCATAAAAATTCTTAAAAATAGAGGAGCTTAAGATGATCGGTTTTGGAGGGCCACCGTGCATGCTATCGCAACTGAGATTAAATCAAACCGTGAGATTTTAACAGTTCAGTTTGCTTGGCAAGAAGTAGGACAGCAACAACAAATCGAGGATCACGTAGTTGATAATTTACTGCGAAATCATACAGCTCATCCCAGGTATGTTCTTTTACCTGACCAATATTTTCCAGTTTTGCCTCGACCCAGGGTGCTCGTTCACCCTGTTCAAGCCCTGAACCGATAAAGTAATCAACATGAGTACTAGGAAAATCAGTTTCTATGCTGGCAAACTTTTCGAGCTTTGTCGGAATAATACCTGTTTCTTCTTCGCATTCTCGTGCGGCAGCTTGTGCAGTTGTTTCATTACCCTCAATCATGCCGCCGGGGCAGTTCCAGAGCCACCTGTCTTTCTCGGTCTTCTTGTCTTCAATGAGGATAACTTTGCCGTTTCTGACGAGAATGGTTGTAGCAGCTGGTGGCATCTGCATACCCCAGCCATGCTTTGAGCGTGTTAAACGAATAGTGCCGTCGTTGTAAACCTCTTTGTATTCATCCATGCTCTAACTATACCAAACAAAAAGACTTACAAATGAGAAGTCTTTAATAATGCTTATGCTTGGAGGGCCAGCGTAGATGCTATTACAACTAAAGTTCAAGAAAGTATTGTTGAGCAGAAGCTACATATTGCGCAAATGGTTTAGTAGAAATATCAAAAAATGAATAAAAAGGTCTGACCTTTAACAGATGGTGAAATTACAGATTTGCTAATTGATACTTAAGCTCAGATAGCATTTCTTTGTTTTCTTCGTAGTCAGCTACAAAATCTAAATAATCCGCCCTATTTGCATGCTGGTTGAGTATTTTCTTAGTTTGCAACCATTCTGGTTCGTTGCCTTTGCGTATATAAATAATGCTAGAGTACGGATAATACTTCCAGCTTCTGGGATTTAGATGTATATACCTAGATACGTGCATTAGATACGTTTCTTTATTTACCAACGAAGATTTAAAGCGCGATTCAAATAAGGGTCCTCTCCTGCCGTATTTTCTATTGAAGTAAGCTGTATATGCAGACAAGATACTCTGCATTAGATCCGACAATTGTCCCTGACCAACCTGATAAAACATTAAGTGAAAATGATTGTCCATTAGACAGTAGACCAGTAGTTCAACCCTACCCCTTAGATGCGGGTAGGTATATCCTGATGTGGACATCACAGGTTTTATAGATAAGTGACGACTCAATAAATACAAAAAGTAGTCTTTGTCTTCTACGGACACAAAGACATTTGACTTGTTTATCCCCCTTGAATACACATGATAGTAGCTGTTGGGTGCGTCAGAACGAATAATATTGCGACTAGGCATAATAAAATCATATATGTCAGATAGTTTATTTGCAAATTATTCATCTGTTAAAGGTCTGACCTTTTTATTATGATAACAAAATAGTAGCTGATTGCATTTGTTTAAAGCATAAGCGTATTGGAGGACACCGTGGAGCTTATCACAGCCGAAATCAGCTATGGTAAAAATCTTCCTTTTTATCTTCGGGTTCGTCAAGTGAGTTGTAATCTATAAGGATTTCTTCTCCTGCCGGAATGTAACTTGTGGCATAGTAGCCATCACTGCGTTGCTCTGCATTAGGATTGCCCGAGTGATTAAGGTACCAAATAGTCTCAATGTTCTCAAAGTCTGCAGGACAGAGGTATTGGCCATCATCTCGAGCTATGCAGTAGGACAGGAACTTCACCGGTATATCATTCTCAGATCGTACTATACCGATAGTAGTATTTTTTGGCTTGAACGCTAGGTAGGCTCCTGGTTCTATGTCGTGAGTAGTAAATACGCCTAGTCCAGAGGCAGGAATTCCAGATGCCTTTAATACAAATGATTCTGAAGTAGTGGGCATAGTCTAATGTTAGCATAAAAATTCTTAAAAATAGAGGAGCTTAAGATGATCGGTTTTGGAGGGCCACCGTGCATGCTATCGCAACTGAGATTAAATCAAACCGTGAGATTTTAACAGTTCAGTTTGCTTGGCAAGAAGTAGGACAGCAACAACAAATCGAGGATCACGTAGTTGATAATTTACTGCGAAATCATACAGCTCATCCCAGGTATGTTCTTTTACCTGACCAATATTTTCCAGTTTTGCCTCGACCCAGGGTGCTCGTTCACCCTGTTCAAGCCCTGAACCGATAAAGTAATCAACATGAGTACTAGGAAAATCAGTTTCTATGCTGGCAAACTTTTCGAGCTTTGTCGGAATAATACCTGTTTCTTCTTCGCATTCTCGTGCGGCAGCTTGTGCAGTTGTTTCATTACCCTCAATCATGCCGCCGGGGCAGTTCCAGAGCCACCTGTCTTTCTCGGTCTTCTTGTCTTCAATGAGGATAACTTTGCCGTTTCTGACGAGAATGGTTGTAGCAGCTGGTGGCATCTGCATACCCCAGCCATGCTTTGAGCGTGTTAAACGAATAGTGCCGTCGTTGTAAACCTCTTTGTATTCATCCATGCTCTAACTATACCAAACAAAAAGACTTACAAATGAGAAGTCTTTAATAATGCTTATGCTTGGAGGGCCAGCGTAGATGCTATTACAACTAAAGTTCAAGAAAGTATTGTTGAGCAGAAGCTACATATTGCGCAAATGGTTTAGTAGAAATATCAAAAAATGGGAATCCTAGTTTTTCCGCTTCGGTTTTTAATTCAACACATTTTTCGGATTGATTAGTTAGCCACTCACGAATTTTAGTATCATCACCACCATCTTTTTCAAGCCAAACGTTGATCCAGTCATGGGGATTGGTTTTAGCGAATGACATTACCTGATCAGAATGAGAAGGATCTGTAAAACCTACAAAAGCAGCCCGTATATTAATATTACCAACCCTCAGGTTCTTAACCCATTCAGGTGTGATCGCAGAGCCTTCAAAAGCAACAGACTCATTATTGCGACGGTAATAATCAATCATACCGATAACAGCTTGTAGAGTAAGCTCCGACTCTGTACCTTTATTTATAAAGGGCTTTCTTTCACCACCTTGAGTAAATGAAGTCTTCCATTCAGCACTACCATTCAGCTCGATATCTCTGAGCATTTGGTGAGGTTCACCTGTAAGCATATTACGCATTCCGTGTTCTACAGCATCAGCAGCAATGAAGGCTATATCTTTTTCTTTTGCTAGACCTGACATAATTGTAGTCTTAGCTGTTCGTGGTGGCCCACCTAGTAAATATAGCGTATTCATAAACTAATGATATCAAAAAACAGAGGCAATTACCTCTGTTTTAAGTATAAGCGATATGGAGGGCCACAGTGGATGCTATCGCAACTATGATTGCTTTGGTGCCACGAGTCTAAGTATATCCTCGATTACTTTATCTAGGGGTTGTGTAGCATCAATAATATCCGCATCCTGATTTTTGTATTTGTCAGTTGCCGCCTTGTGAAAATCTAAGATTCGCTGTAATTCATGTTCTGATTGACCAAAGTCATTCTCTTTTCTTTGAGCAAGTCTTTTTCGTAATGTGGCTTCGTCAATGTCTAGGCGTATAGTTCGGTCAAAAACGCCTGTATTCTCGTTTATGGTTGTCGCTCCACAAAGAAAAACTAACCCTGTTTTAGCCTTTGCTTGCAGTTTTTCAATAGCACCGTCTACCATTCTCCAGCTGTGCGTATCAAACCAGTCGGGAGATCTTTCGGCGACATCTGGTACTTTTACAATATTACCCTGTTGATCGTGCGCCGCACCAATCCCTGGTTCATCAACGTCGTATGAATTATGTCCACGACGCTTAAGTTCTTTTTGTACCGTTGACTTACCTGATCCAGCAATTCCCGTAATGTAGATTAATGGCATACTGTTAACTATAACAAAAAAGACCTATTAATTTGAGAAGTCTTTCATAGTGCTTATGCTTGGAGGGCCAGGGGGCTTGCTCGTCTGTTCATCAGGACGGACGGGGACAGCGTCGGTCCGCCAGCTGGCGGAGCCGGCTAACCCACGATTCGTGGATTCAAGTCACTAGACATACCAAGAAAAAAGGCCTACCTTTGGTAGACCATTTTTCTTGGAGGGCCAGGTGGGACTTGAACCCACGACATTCTGCTTAAGAGGCAGACGCT
>JBAXJI010000027.1:0-3880 GCA_037137935.1 Candidatus Saccharimonadota bacterium
GAGGATTTGATTATTGAACTCGTGCAAGCGGGTTATCTCAAAGAGACGGAGCTAGGCTCAAAAGTTGCCGGCTCTATTAGTCAGTTAGCAGCTAGCTACGAGGATGTTTATCATCGGCTTCGGCAATCACATGTTACTAAGGTTCAGGCTCAGGATTGGGTACTATCTATATTGTCAGTAGAGATTGAGTCGATCCTGAACCCTCAAAACCATCATTACGCATTATTATATGTTGCTCAGTATCATTTTATGGATATGCTGCCGCGCCGAAAACTTGTTGCCAATCAAACTGAGGATGATCAATACGAGATTTCATTATATACAGCTGTGCATCTGGCCTTGTTTAAGTCAGACATAGCAGTGGTAAGACACGATATAATGCGTGTTTATCAGCAATCTCCAGACGATTTGAAGGGTTTTATAGCTATGAACCGACATATTGACGAGTTGTATCTTGCCAAGCTAACTAATAGGCTCAGACGTAATGTTGGTAAAAACGGTGCTCCTTTTAGGATTCTTAAAAGCATGTGCGACGATTTTCCGAATACAGTAGACATGCTGAGTGATCGTCAACAATTTTTGCAAGCTTATAGACGACAGATTGATATCGAGTTCGAAAATGTACACAAAAGAGTGAACAAGGGAATTGTTAAGAGTATTTTCTTTATCCTGATTACGAAAGTTATTATCGGTGTTGGCATTGAGGTTCCCTACGATCTAGTGACGACTGGCGCAGTAGCTGGCGTTCCGTTGCTGGTGAACCTTGCCACGCCTCCACTATATATGGCAAGTCTAAAGTTTAGCCTTAAGTCGCCGCAATCACTTAGCAAGCAGACTCTCATAGAATATATAAACACTATGGTCTACACCGACGACAAGCCACCTCTACTAATGGTTAGGCCGGTGTCGAGTAGTCGATATGTGATTAATTGGGTGTATTCAATTTTGTTCTTTGTGCCGTTCGCTCTGCTTGTATATATTCTAAAATTGCTAGATTTTAATATTCCGCAGATGATAATATTCTTTACATTCTTATCTACTGCCAGCTTCCTAGGCTTCCGACTGAGTAGTAAGATTCGTGAAGTTGAATTTGGCGATCGTCAGTCATCCGGTTTTATGACGTCATTAAGAGATTTTTTCTATTTGCCGTTTATAGTTTTTGGGCAATGGATATCTGGTAAGTATTCTAAGATTAATTTAGTAAGTAATGTGCTGGATATTGTTATAGAGTTACCGCTAAAGACAATACTTAAATTGGCGCGTCAGTGGGTTACTTTCCTAGATCAAAAACAAGAAGAAATATACTAGATTACAGGTATTTAGCTTATTCCGCTGCGAAACTAAAAAGCTTTTATCAGCCTATCTATTAATAAATATACCGCTAGCCAATGACTAGCGGTATATATGTTCTAGATCTATGTAAGTCTTCTATTCGAAGGTTACTGGCACTAGCTCGGCGTTAAGCCTGGAGTCTTCACCTAGTCCGTAGTAATCGTAGGCTGGGCTAGCGTTGTTGACCAGTGCGGTGTAGATGATTGAGCGTAGTTTCTTGATTCCGCCGTGGTGTCGACCGATAAAGCGCTCACGGGCCACATAGATGATCCAGTTTTTCATGTCATCATTAGGCGTAAGGTCCTTATTGTCGGCTATATCGGCAATAACTTTTTCGACATCAGGTTGCTCTAAGAAGCCAAAATTAGCAGTTATAGATAGTAGGCTTGAGCCTTTCTTATGATCGTTCTCAAACTCTTTGATGTCGTAGCGATCAGCTAGGTCAACAAAAGGTCTTTTGACCTGTTTGATAGTTAAGCTAATGACATGATCAGGTAGGCTTGCGTAGCGCTTGATGAAGAGTTCAAGTAGTGGGGGTGCTTTGTCGGTTAGCTTTACCACGCTCTCGTTGCTAAGGACTAATAGACTGCGTTCGAAAGCGTGTTTTTGCTTTTGTTTTAGCTTAAGTATTTGCCCCATTGTCATTGTTGAGTGAGACATAAGAGTCTTGCTCCAGTATCTTCGTCCCCATCTCCAGGTGCTCATTACTACGAATAATATAAGTCCAATTGTAAGTGGCACATAACCACCCTCTAAAAACTTAAGACTGTTCGCAGTAAGGAACATGCTGTCAAAAGCTAGTAAAGGTACGAATAATCCCAAGCTGGCCAATCTAGACCAATTCCAAAGTTTACGAGCAATTAGAATCATGCTGAGAGTTGTTACGACCATCACACCGGAGACGGCTAAACCGTATGCGCTAGCAAGAGCTGCGCTACTACCGAAGCCGATAACTAGCAATACACAACCAACAAATAATGACCAGTTAACGAATGAGATATATATCTGACCCTCGTGGTGTTCGTGGGTGTGGCTAATCTTTAGTCTTGGTAGAAGTCCTAATGCAATACCTTGTGATGTTAAGCTAAATGCGCCAGAAATTAACGCCTGACTTGCGATAACTGTAGCCATACTAGCCAATATAACCATTGGAGCAAGTAGTGAAGACGGGACTAGGCTGTAGAATAAGTTGTCGCTAATAACTTCTTTACCTTGTAATAGGTAGGCGCCCTGACCAAGATAATTAAGAATTAAGCATGGCATGACAATAGTGAACCAGCTGAGTCGAATTGGTAGAGCACCAAAGTGACCCATGTCCGCGTAAAGAGCTTCCCCACCTGTAACAACAAGCATTACTGAGCCAAGAAGGATCAGTAGCTTTTCGGCTGGGAACAGAGTAAATGCACGCGCTGCGTGTAATGGGTTAAAGGCCTCTAAGATAGCTGGTGATGAGATGATCTCACGCAAACCAAGTGCGGCTAGAGCAAAAAACCATACCAAAATTACTGGACCAAATAGCTTGCCAATCTTATGTGTGCCACGAGATTGAATGGCAAATAGACCAGTTAGAATCGCAATTGTGATTGGCACGACATAGGGGTTAAGAGTCGGAGTGATGACTTTTAATCCTTCTACTGCTGACAATACGCTGATAGCAGGAGTAATAATACCGTCACCAAACAATAGACCAGCTGCAATAATAAGTAATGCAGAGACCGATAGAACAATCTTATTTTTGTGCTGACGAAGTAGTGCGAATAGTGCGAACACACCACCTTCGCCCTCATTATCGGCCTTAAGCACCCAGAATACGTACTTAAATGCCACAACAATAATAAGTGACCATATCACTAATGATATTAAACTTAATATGTTGGTGTGTGAAAGTTCTGGCCTGTAGTGCCCAAAGAACATTTCGTTTACTGAATATAGTGGGCTGGTGCCGATATCGCCGTAGACGATTCCGAGTGCACCAAATGATAATCCGAGTACTCCTAATTTGGAGCGCTTCGTAAGGTGGTCTGACATTATTACCTCTTAATTGATTAATTATTGTTAAAAGCTTGGAGAGAATTTTTGTTTAAATTTAAGAGCCTATAATAACATATAAAAAAACATAAATATAGTATTTTCAGCTATAATTCATTTAGCTATGAATACGTATCCAAACAGTGAGCCAGAAATTAGTGCAGAATCTGAAGAGATTCGCCTTGGTGTTCATAATATAGACCCGACAAGGGATATGAGTATATCTGCTAAAGATTCAGAAGGTAGGGCGGTAAGTCTTAGTGACTTCCGTACGGAAAATAACGGAGAAGATGACGAGTATGTTTTGGCCAGAGTAGGCTATACGACAAAAGATGGAGAGTTCCAGGCCGAAGAAGTTCGGATGAGTAAAAGAATAGTCGCTGCAGGCAAAACAACAATGGAGGTTGTTCAGCGCAACAAGGGTAAGATTGCTGTTGTTGGGTCGGTCGTGGTCGCTATTGCAGCTGGAACTGGGTTGTTGATACGTCGCAATCATCGCAGTGGAGACTAAATTATTCCG
>JBAXJI010000028.1:0-3724 GCA_037137935.1 Candidatus Saccharimonadota bacterium
AGTAATGATTTGACGGTTGTTTTGGATACTCCAAAGCATGCACCGGATTCTTTAGTAATTACAGTAGCGGGATTATCATTATTTTTGCTTGTAGTGCTTTTACGACCCATAACTGTCCAACCGACTAAACCCAGAACACCTATGACAACTACTGCTATTGCTATTTCAATTGCTGTAAATCCTGACTGCTGTTTTCTCATATTGCTATACCTTTTTAGTTATGCTTTAAAGTATAGGATTATTATGTGTCAAATACTAGCATCAAAAGCAATACGCATGACGGCTAAGTGGGAGTATTGTATAACGGCCGTTCGACTATGAGGCCTGTGGCTGTGCTTTCACAGAACCGAAACTTGGTTTGTGACCAAGAAAGAAACCAAAATGCTTCGTCACGGGATAAAATCTGCAAAAAAATCCAGCTATATCTAGAATCAAAAATTATCTGTTCTTATAAATACCTAAAAGGACTATTGCTGTGATTATTGCTCCAGCAATAAAAATATATATGTTTGGCATAATATCTATTTTTTTAAAAGTGCGCCTAGCGAAAGGATGGAAGGAACCCAAAGACCGACAAACAATCCTTGATCATGTTCACCACTAAACCACAAATATAATGCTAATGTAAGAGAAAGACCGGCAGCTGCGATAATGTAATTTTTCATAAAACTTTCATTATTAATATTATGTGTAAACATTTCTATTATACGAAACTTCTAACATTAAACACAACCATTAAAAATAGCATCATAAATCAATTGGAGGTGAAGCCAGGGCAAATCCAGACATTATATCCCCTGCCCTCTAAAGGCAAGATCTACTTGCCTTTAATAGAATAGCCGCCGTCAGCCAAAAAATCGGAACCTGTTATGTAGCTCGCTTCGTCAGAGGCAAGGAACATTACAAGTGGCGCAATCTCTTCGGGTTTTGATATGCGGCCAATTATCGTTCCATCACTTATTCTTTTGAATGTATCTTCGTTCCAATCGTCAACCTGGTCTGTCTCGACATAACCTGGCGAGACGGTATTGAACCTTATATCAGGGTAAGCTTTTGCTAATGCTTTCGATATAGATATGATACCGGCTTTAGTTGCTGCAAAAGTTAGAGTGCTCATGGTCGCGAGGTTCGATTGACCTTTAATTGAACTAATACTAATGACACTACCAATTTTTCTAGGCAACATTGACGGGACGACTGCCTGTATGCAGTGTAAGGTGCCAAGAACATTGGTTTTGTATTCTTCCAGGGCTTTCTCGTCATCCATTTGAGAAATGTCTTTTAGGAAGTTTCTTGCTATCCCCGCATTATTTACAAGCACATCTATAGCGCCAAGACCTGCTATGGCTTCTAAAGTCGCTTGCTTGTCGGATATATCAAAACTGATTTTTTGCGAACCTTCTAGATTGTCGTGAACCTTTTGCAACTCTTCACTATCAGTGCGGCCGTGAACGATTACTTTATAGCCCTGTTTATGGGCAAGTTCGGCAATAGCCTTGCCAATACCTCGACTTGAACCAGTGACTAGAATTGTTTTCATAGCTACATCATACCAAACAACCAGACAGGACTCGAACCTGAATTACAGAGTTAATAATATCGTACAAACAAAGAGACTGGCATAGAAGCCAATATCAATCTTTAATTACCACTTGGCTGCCTTGGTTTGCAAGAGCTGGAACGTATTAATAGCAGAAACGTGAATCGAAGTCTTTCTTCCATTTAGCAATTTCACTCGGTGAAGCACCTGATGACTCTACCTGCTTCATGAGCTTTTCATGACCCGGGCCAGAACAAAATTGCGCGTCGGTATAGGACATAATGAAACTCAAGGCAGTATTATTATACCGATTGGTGCCTGCATTAATAAAAACCACCCAAAATACAGTAACAGCTATAAGTATCGACATGTTAACTACTAACGATATAATCATGACTATTTTTATAACTTTGGTGTCATCCTTAGTTTCTGATTGTTTTTTCATTTATTCCTTTGATTATTTAACTTAAGCATAATACATTCGTAAATAATATTAAAGACCTCAGTTTCTCTAGGATAATCTGAATTGGTAGCGGGGCCAGGGTAAGCGCACATTAATCTGTGCGCCGAGAGGCCTCGGGCAATAGACTAATGACCGAACCATGGGACTTCCGCCAGCAGGCTGGCGGGTCCCAGAACCGAGTCTTGGCTCGTGACCAAGAAAAAAGGCCCACCTTACGGTGAGCCATTTTTCTTGGTAGCCCTAGTTCATTCGAGCTGGAATAACTTAAGTGGCGAACTACTTAGATGGCGAACGAATTATTCCGTTCCCGGCATTACAATTAGTAAAGTAGGACGGAATTCCTTGTCCGTCTAAGTCACCACAATTAAAAGCCATTTGGCTATTCGTAAGTACACGCCAAGTGCCACTGGCTTTTTTCAAAACTACCCTATATCCCGAGGTATCATCACCCGTTTTACAGCCTGTCGACAATTCAGCGAAATCCCCTTCTCGAAAGAAACTACCAGTACCAGTATTAATGACTGTTCCGCTTGGGCTAGAGGATTGACAAAACGTATTCATTGCAGTAAGTATTGCCGAACCTTCTGCATCGGAAGCTCCCGAATCTTTTTTCACGCCAGGGATTGTGATAACTTTTGTCGAACCAAGTATCTGACAGCCATCGAGCACATTGTAAGTGGCATTTTTAGATAAAGTGCAGGCTTTATAAGGCGCAGAAGTGTCAGATGTAGAACTGGTTTTTGTCGATGTTGTTGAACCCGAAGCATTAATCGCTCTACTGTGCCAAACGTACCAACCCACAAAGCCAATTAACCCTACAATTATCAAAATTAATAGTGATTCAACTACAGAGAAACCGTTTTCGTTTTTCTTTAACTTACTCATCTTTTTTTTAGTATAGCTGATTAGAAACAAAAGACCAAGTAAGACTCGAACCTAAATAACGGAGGTAACAAATTTCATCAAACAAAAAGAGACTAGTTCTGGAGCCAATCTCTATCTGTAGGTATCATTTGGTAGCCCAAGTACATTCGAATTGGAACCTAGTTCTAGAGGAATTGAGTAGGTGGATACAGCTAACCAGGGAGGTGACGTGTTAATTGTGTCTACTTTTTAGTAGAGAAGTAGTCAATAGCACCTGAGACTATACAAACGACTCCAACGAAGCCTATAAAAACGGTCCCCCAGTTTACATGCCCAGCTTTGTTCAGACTATCTGTGCTATTGATTAATGCTAGGCCAATTAGAATCTGTACAATTGCCAATCTCGAGTTAGTAGTTTTTGCCATATTATTATTCATTTCTTATTTATGCACCCAATTATGCACCACGACCAGTTAAAAGAAAAGACCACTGTTTCCAATGGTCATAATGCTTATGGTAGCGTGGCCAGGGCAAGCGCACATTAATCCAGGCGCCCGCTACGCTGGGGCCTGTGACTAATGACCGAACCTGGGACTTGCATCAGCTAAAGCTGTTGCGTCCCAGAACCGAGTCTTGGCTCGTGACCAAGAAAAAAGGCCCACCTTACGGTGAGCCATTTTTCTTGGTAGCCCTGTTTTATTCGTCCGCTAGCCAGCGGATGGAACTTACTCCTTTCGGAACTAAGTAGGTGGAAGTGCTTTTACTTCTAGGTTCTCTTTAGCAATGTTGAGTAGTTTAGTGACTGTTTTTTTCGGCCTAATATTATGTGTTTAATTGCACTATTTTCGTAATCTTTC
>JBAXJI010000029.1:0-3652 GCA_037137935.1 Candidatus Saccharimonadota bacterium
AGTATTTATGATGAATCAAAAGTAGTCGTGCCTGGCTGTTTAACTCGCGACCTTATTGAGGGCTAGCTCTAGGTCAGCCGTTGATTTATTAACAAGTGTAATTTATAATTATGCTAAAGGTAATTAGTTTTATAGGGTTTGAGGGGATGAGGGTAGCTCGAATGCAGAGATTTAGAACTATATTGTCTAAATTGGCGCTATTAAGTGCGGCATTGATAATTAGTGGCGCTCCTAGAGCATTTGCTTTGGTTGGCCCGCATTCATTTACCGATACCGTGACTGGCGATGTTTATTTGGGCGGCGACTACATAGAGCTAGGTATAAGTAAGCCTGGATCATTCGGAACTACTCTCGGTACAATTCCCACAGGTTTTTTCGGAACCGCTATAGCTAGTGTCGGCATGACTACTAATCCATCTGGATTGGGTGAGACTCCTGACTTGACTATGGATTACTTTTTGCCAGGCTCGCCAGAAGAGCGTTGGGTAGTAGGATATAAAGAGGACGGAACGCCTGCATATGGCTCTAATAGCTTACTTATGAATAATATATATCATAATAGCCTAAATATGCCAGACAACGTTGTGACTAATCAATCTACAGGAGATCTACTAAAGGCAACGAGTCTTGGTACGCTAAACAACAAGTTACAGACAACGCAGGTTATATCTTTTAATCGTGCGGATAAGTATTTTAGAAATCAGGTAACCTTAAAGAATGTGGGTGTCACACCTATAGACAGCGTGCGTTTTATGCGTAATTTTGACCCTGATAATACTGTTTTTCAGCACGGAAGTTACAATACTCACAATACAATACCGTTTACCCAAGAAGCCGGTGATGGCAAGGCAGTAGTTATTGCCGACACTAACATACCAGGCCAACCAGTCGACCCGGTAAAAGCAGTGAACGGCTCGGACTCACCAATAATGTTTTATAGTAGTGATTCCCGAGCAAGAGTTTCAACATACGGGTTTCGCAACAGGAATCCCTATCAGATAGAAGCATACGACGAGGCACTACCAAAAGGAACTGATATTGTTGATGATATAGCAATTACTATAGCCTTTGATGTAGGGACTCTGGCTCCAGGTGGATCCGAGACAGTAGTTTACTACACTAGCCTTGATAACCGTGATTTCACAGAAGTGGTAGCCGTGATCGAGAGTCATGATAGCGACAACATCGAAAAAGCAGTAGAAGATGCAGCACCAAATAACGGTGATAGTAATGGTGATGGCATAGCTGACAGTACGCAGGATAGCGTCGCAGCTCTTCCAAACAGCGTGGTTGGAGGCGGCGCCTACCAGACGCTCACTAGTAGCGGTGACTGTTCTACTGTCAAAGTGGTTAGCGGTGGTGCAGTAGAAACATTTGGCGTCGATAGCTTATACAAGTACCCACTCGGACTGGCTAGCTTTACTTTAGCTTGTGCTAATCCTGGTGGAACTGCACATATAAAAATATTTTATGACAAGGTGTATGACACGTCTTCCTGGAAGGCTAGAAAATTTGTCAAAGGTTCGTTTATCGACATTCCTGGGGCCGTTTTTGGTACTGCTGACGTTGGCTCCACAAAGGTGACTACTTTGTCTTACGATGTCACTGATGGTGGGATCCTAGATTCAGATGGACTAACAGACGGCGTAATCATAGATCCAGCGGGCCCCGCACAGCTAAAATTAACCGCACCCAACACTGGTTTTTATAACGATCAATCTGGGTTAAAGGCTTTGATGACAGGACTAGCATTACTTACTACTGGAGTCTTGAGTCTATGGTTTATTGGTAGACAGCACGCACGATTCCTCGGCGACAGCTCAGACAGTGAATAGTCATTCGCAGCCAAAATATTCATTATCGTAAGTCGTTAATATTCGTGTACGAAAACAGTAGGATTCTGTGCCTATTTCGTAGTTTAGTTATAAGCAATAGAGCTATGTATAATGGTAGGTATGAAAACACTCAACGAAATCATTGATCTATCCGGAAAGTCGGCAATTGTAACTGGTGGGGCAAAAGGTATTGGATACGGCATAGCCTATAGACTGGCAGAGGCAGGTGCAAAGGTGCTGATAGCAGATATTGACGATGTAACAGCGCAGGAGGCCGCAAACGAGCTTACCGGTAAGGGCTGGACTGTTAAGGCGATAAGAACTGATGTATCTGACGAACAGGCCGTAAAAATGATGATAGACGCCTGTAAAGAGCTGTATGGCTCAGTTGATATTTTGGTGAATAACGCTGGCATTTATCCGTCTGAGCCGGTTTCTAGTATGACAGCCGAAGGATTCGACAAGGTCATGCATGTAAACCTCAGAAGTGTATTCCTAACTACTAAGTACGCGTCGGAAGTTATGAAAGAGCAGGGTGGTGGCAAAATAATTAATGTGTCATCAATTGACGCGCTACATCCATCAATGATTGGGCTCGCTCATTATGACGCCTCAAAGCACGGCGTATGGGGGTTCACCAAAAATTCAGCTCTTGAACTTGCCGAACATAAGATTTGGATTAACGCGATTGCACCAGGTGGCATAGCTACTCCTGGAGTCGTTGCCAGTAGTGGGGGTGCTAGCGGCGAGCAAATGGCTGAAGCTACAAAGGCTTTTCTTGGTAAGATTCCTATGCATCGAATGGGCGAATCCGACGAGATTGGTAAGGTTGCATTATTCTTAGCAAGCGACATGTCTAGCTATATGACAGGAAGCCAAATAGTGGTCGACGGCGGGGTACTGCTAAGCTAAATTATGTTAAAAAGCTTATGTCTATTGACATTATGGTGTAAAATCTAAATAGCTTCTCTAAAAAAGAAGTAGGTTTCCGCTAAAGCCAAAAGCTGGTTGTGGAAACAGAAAGTTTGAAGTCTAGGGGATACCCTGGGAATATTCAATACTACTAAAAAAGATATCGAGCAATATACTCGATTCATCGGTTAGAGCTTTGATTGCTGCAGAAATCAAAACTCCGACTAAAAATTATAAACACCTCACAAAAGGGGTGTTTATAATTTTTAGGCCCAATAGTGACTAGGAGTCTAGGCGTGAATTTACCCTATTATTGTATTTTTGACACCACTAACAATTATGACGATTATGATACCAGAATATGTGCTTAAAATATTTAAACAGATAGAGATTATGTCAAAATAATGACATTATAGTTTGTTCATAAATTAAAACTATTGCAAAAGCCAATTTTGAGGCATATAATTTGTCGGTAAATTACATTAGATACGCTCTAATGAAAAATAATATATTAATTATTCAATAGGAGTTTTTATGTCTGTTTATGGCGAATCTCTAGCAATGCCCGAAGATAATGGTTTTGATCTACAAGATGGCTGGTCATCTAGATTAAAGAGCGTGTTTTCGTCACGAAATGAAGAAGTTGCTGCTGTAGAGCACGTTGAACATACTAGCCACCACACTTCTCCTAAGCCAGAAGTAGCTCTAGGCGGTCTCGTAATTAACCAAGGCGTTATCCCTCATACTAAAAGAAACGGTCAGATAGACGAAAGTCATCCTGGATACAAAATTGGCGTATATCATCCAGCAGCCGCTGTACTTGCAGCTAAACAGCTATAGTAGTGCCATATTGTACTCGTAAAGAGTATAATAGGACACAGTTATATGGATCCGTCTACAAAAAA
>JBAXJI010000030.1:0-2739 GCA_037137935.1 Candidatus Saccharimonadota bacterium
AGCGTACCCTCGTCCATGCCTTCTGGACGTTCATGGGCTTGCCTGACGGTGATAGCCGGGAAGCCAAGTAGAGACGATTCTTCGGTTATGGTACCGCTGTCAGATATTACACAGAAAGCATTTTGTTGAAGCTTAATATAATCAGCAAAACCAAGCGGCTTCATAGCCTGAACTAGCTCATGAAGTTCGATACCTTTTGCGTCTATTAGTTTTTGGGTTCTTGGATGAACGGCAAATATTATAGGCATTTTATAGGTTTCACAAATAGCATTAATTGACTCGACTAGATCCGCAAAGTTCTTTTCGCTATCGACATTCTCTTCACGATGAGCGCTCAGTAGGAAATATTCTTTTGGTTTTAGGTTTAATTGGTTTAGTGCTTGGCTGTCGTCTATCGACTGCTTATTATTAGCAAGCACTTGTTTCATACTTGAGCCTACTTTTATGACCGTTTCAGCTGGTATACCTTCTGCTATCAAATAGCGGCGGGCATGTTCGGTGATTGTCATATTAATATCGCTCAAATGATCAACTACTTTTCTGTTTAATTCTTCTGGAACCCTCTGATCAAAACATCTGTTACCAGCCTCCATATGAAAGACGGGTATTTTGTTTCGTTTTGCCGAGATAACTGACAAACAAGAGTTAGTATCGCCATATAATAAAAGAGCATCTGGCTTGTGCTCTTTAAACAATTGATCGGATTTAATTATAACGTTACCGATGGTCTCGGCAGCATCTTTACCGGCGGCTTCCATAAAAATATCGGGCTTTCGAATACCCATTCCGTCAAAAAAGATTTCGTTTAGTTCATAGTCGTAGTTTTGTCCAGTATGAACTAGAACATGCTCGGTAAATTTATCTAGCTCTGCTATCACAGCCGATAATTTGATTATTTCTGGTCTTGTGCCGACAATTGTCATGACTTTCATTATGCTACCCTTTGACTTTCGCTATAAATTGATTCGTGCTTCGTAACCCAATCGGCCATTTCTTTTATCATTTTATCATAGCTAGGAACCTCAAAATCGAAGTCCGTTACTCGTTTTAGGCTCTTGTTGCTAACATAATCACTCTTTCGATTAATAATAATGCTTTTATTAAAATGTAACTTAAACAAACCGAGCAGGTTAAACTTATCGATTTGTTCGTTATTCACAACATGCCTTAGGCCAGATAAATTATTATCTATCGCTTTTTCCATACATTTAGCTAGCTCTATCGTCGTAACACCAGTCCAGATGACTTTATCGAAGCCATTAGTCTCGTTCTGTTGGCTCATAAACCACTGAAACAGACCAATACCGTTAGCATTGATGTCTGGCCCAACTATTGATGTTCGCAGCGTTAAGCTTGTGTCGTTATTTACCTCGCCTAAAGCCTTAGATTGGCCATAAAAACTAATCGCATCTTTGATGCTTTCTTCTGTATATTCACCTTTTTTACCATCAAATACGCAGTCGGTCGATACATGCAGGAACTTAGCTTTGTTTTTGATGCATAATTCATCGAGATAATGAGGCAGGTAGCTATTGACCAGAACAGCAAGTGACTTATTGTCTTCTGCTGTTTGATTAAGTATTCCAATACAGTTTATTACCGCGTCAGGTTTAAATTCTTGGATATATTTTTCTAAATCTGTTAAGTTTTTTGTGGCATCAAATACAAAATCACCTTTATCGGATCGTGATGTCGATTTTACGATATGCCCTTTTTCTTTGAAATAAAGCTTTACTACATGACCGAGCATGCCTTCCCCGCCGACGACGAGTAGCTTCACGCCTCAACCTCACCCATTCGCTTAAGAAGCTCGATAACGCCGTTCTCGTCTAGACGCTCTGTAACATCAGAGCTATAGGATTGAAATTCTGTTACTTCGCCACTACCTTCTGCGTAAAATTTGCCATAATTCATGTCTCTGTTATCCATAGGAATTCTGAAGAAATCTCCCATATCTTCGCTTTTCGACATTTCCTCGCTAGTAACTAATACTTCGTGTGCTTTTTCACCGTGCCTAGTACCGATTATTACTGTGTCAGCGTTTGATTTTTTAAATGTATTTATGGCTGCTGCTAGTGTTTGGATTGTTGCGGCTGGAGCTTTTTGAATAAACAAATCTCCTTGATTGCCGTGCTTAAACGCAAATACCACCAGATCTACTGCATCGGCCAGAGTCATCATAAAGCGGGTCATACTTGGATTGGTTATAGTGAGAGGCTTACCTTCATTTATTAACTTGTAGAATAGTGGAATTACAGAAGCTCGCGACCCCATAACATTGCCATATCTCGTCAAACAAATTGTCGTTTTTGCATCTTCACCAAGTTGCCGAGCTTTAGCGACTATGATTTTCTCCATCATAGCCTTGCTCGTACCCATAGCGTTAATAGGATAGGCAGCCTTGTCAGTACTCAGGCAGATTATCTTCTCTACGCCGTGGTTAATGGCAGAGGTCAGCACATTGTCTGTTCCGAGAACATTTGTTTTTACTGCTTCAAGGGGGAAGAACTCACAAGATGGAACCTGCTTTAAGGCTGCGGCATGAAAAATGTAATCTACGCCTTTCATTGCAGTGTTTATACTACTAATATCTCTTACGTCACCTATAAAAAAGCTAAGCTTAGGATTATTGTAGCGTTTGCGCATATCATCCTGCTTTTTCTCATCACGCGAGAATATTCTAATCTCTTTTATGTCAGTGTCTAGAAATCCTTTTAGAACTTCATTACCGAACGATCC
>JBAXJI010000031.1:0-2681 GCA_037137935.1 Candidatus Saccharimonadota bacterium
GTAGAATAGCCTAGTAGCACGGTTCTGACTTCGTTCATAACGGTGCACCACAACCATAAGCACCATGATAAGAGACTTTAAGTATAATCCTAAGACCACCCAAATCGTTGAAATACTTCAGCGTTTTGGATTTGATGTAGTGAACGAAAAAATTCCCTTTGCCTTACTAAGGTTTGAAGTATTAACACCGGTTTCTTTTATGTGGAGACTTCTTGTCGATGGTGCTGTGTACTATCTCTATGCCGAGGATTACGTGCCAGGTTTAGACCATATAAAGAGTGTCTTTGAATCGTACACTGAAAGTGACAAATGGGAACTCGTAAGCCCTAGCAAAACCATACTTTTTGAGTCAGCAAGCCCCGTTAAACGTGCTAGCGTATATCAAAAACCAAAGGATGCAGTAAATATGATGAAATATGCCGTGGATTCAGGCTATGACTTCGTATTCTTAATAAAATCACAAGAGGATGCTGATGATTCCCAATTCTCAGACCACGCACCCAGAGGGTTTAGCTCAAACTAAAAAAATGGTGGAACGATTTATCTGGCGAGCCTGTTACGCGACCATTTCAACCTGATACCACCTGGCTAGAAATTGGATAATTTGTTCTTTGGTTAATTGCCTTTTTGCGATCGAGGTTATTGTAGCCTCCCGTTAGTAATTTTCATTGTTTTTGTCGGCCGCATAGTCTCTACGAAATAGCGGTCATGTGAAGCAAACAGCAGGGCGCCGTTGTAGGCTTGTAACGCTGCTTCAATCTGATCACGAGTAGGAATGTCTAAATGGTTAGTCGGCTCATCTAAGACCAGTAGGTGATTTGAGCTAAGTAGCAGCCTTGCAAAGCCAAGCTTTGCTTGCTGACCACGAGACAACTGCCCCGGCAGTTTCTGTAAAGTCTTCTTATCCAACCCAAGGCTTCTAGCTTCTCGAAAAATATCCGTAGGCGTTGCATTGGTAGATTGCAAATTTTCTAGTGCACTGCGGCCATAGTCAAGATTGTCCACATCTTGCGAAAAGTAGCCAATCCAAACGTTATTGCCTAAAATACGCTCGCCACTATTCGGTTGAAGAAGGCCGGCGGCAATTTTCAGCAATGTGGTTTTACCGGAGCCGTTATGACCACTTATGTGCACCCGTTCGTTTCCTCTTAGCTCCAGTCCAATGTCACTCAGTACATCATGGTCGTAAGATAAACCAACATCGCTCAGGCGCAGAAGCATTTTTTCACTGCTGGTAGTGCCATTCAATGTCACCCCATAGTTACGAACGTTTTCAGGTCGCTCAACATTTCCAAGCTGGTTAAGCCGAGTTTCTAGCGCTCTAGCTTGCTGGCCAAACTTAACTGTAACTCGATTACGGAAAAAGTCACGTTGATATTTGTCGTTGTCGCTACGCTTAATATGTTTGTGCGTATGTTGCCCTTTTCCACGCTGGTCTGAGATAGCTTGTTGCAGCTTTTTCTTCTCGGCAATATGCTGCTCGTAGCGTTGTACTTCAGTCTCCCGTTCGACTGCCCGCTGTTCTGTGTAGAAATCGTAGTTACCGCCGTGGTGGCGTAATTCACCATTCCTCAGCTCGGCAATATCAGTAGCAACTTGGTTAATGAAGTGCCGGTCGTGACAAACCAGTATAATACCGCCACGAAACGACCGTATAAAGTCGGCCAGCCACACTAAGCCCTCGGCATCGAGGTTATTAGTAGGCTCATCAAGCAGTAAGACTGTCGGTTCTGGGTCGTGCGCAAGTACACCCGCTAATGCGAGCCTTGTTTTTTGACCGCCGCTAAGTTTTTTAACAGATAAACTACCTTTCATCGTACCAAGACCAACCAAGCCAAGGGCATAATCAATACGCCACGGCTCAACATTAGTATCAAAGGAATCCTGGATGGTTTTACCGACATCGGCTTCTTGTGGCACGTAACCAATAGTTTCATAGTGAAGCGCAACGCTTCCACTGTCAGGCTGGATTTCACCCTTAATTACCTTCAACAATGTGGTTTTACCAGTACCATTTTCGCCAATTAGAGCAATTACCTCACCGGAATTAACCGCGAGGTTGATGTCGTTAAGTACAATTTTGTCATCATATGACTTGTGTATGTGTTGCAAGGCAAACATAAAAACTCCAAACTAAAAGACCGAGCATCTGTTGACGATAAACGCCACACAACTGCTCGGTCTTTTACAAAGTTATAACTGATAGAAATATCATCAATAGCAAAGCTACACAGGTGTTGTGCGAACGTTCTTAGCTGTTGATGATATCTATCACTGGTATATTTCCTTGAATTAATTTATTGTATATTAACATAAGTACCATCAAAAAGCAATATTTTCAAGAAATCTGAAAAAATTTCTAGCAGGAGGTTTAAGGCGATAGATGTGCGCAATGGATGACCTACCACCCTATGCCTTTGTTTAACCACCACCAAAGCATGGCGTGACGACCACCGGGGCACGAACTATAATGGAAAGAACTGGTGGACACTAAATATGCTTAAGTATGCCAGTCAACTTTTCGCCTGTTAACCATGTGATTTAATCTGTCTTAAACTGTAGAATAGCCGAGTAGCTCGGTTCTGACTTCGTTCATAACGGCGCACTATCATATGAATATACCCCTTCTATTATTAGATGGTTATTTATTTTGTACTACCATAATAAATAGCATCAAGATA
>JBAXJI010000032.1:0-2665 GCA_037137935.1 Candidatus Saccharimonadota bacterium
GTCCAGGTACAGTCATGAGCTGCAGCATGGGCGATTGGTACCGGCATTAGTAGTAGTGAACTTAAACTTAGAAACCCTGCAAGAATAAAATTTATAAACCTCTTCATGCTGCACCAATATCCCCTTCATTAGTAAAGCTTATGCTCTATTTAGTTACTATACCATAGTTCACTCGTTAGCAACAAAGTAAATCATAAAATAGAAGAAGTGGGGCTAATCTTTTTTAATTTGGGGCCTTGCTCAACCTCCGTATAGCTTGGATTATTTATTTAAGGTTGATAAACCCTTAGCTAAACAACGTTAAAACAGACTTCATTTCGTCGTATAAATCCTGGCTTCCATGGTGGATCGTATCTTAGTACAGACGGCTGATTGGCTAGCTTAATTTGTTTTTTATTTGCCCACTCCCTGAGTTCAGCAGACTTCTTCTCAATATCACCTTCTGATGTGTACCCCGAAAATTCAATAGCGACTACTTCGTGCGCAGGCATACTTTTAATAATTACATTGTCATTGTTGGGCTTAGGTAAATCCTTTAACGTATAACTTGCTGGCATTGTGAATGAAATTACATACTTTTGATCGTCAAGTTTAGCCGTAGTTACAGGAGCAGTCATCGCTATCTTTTCTGAAGTAGTGGGCTTTTGACTAATTACAGGGGCAGTCATCGCTATCTTTGAATTTTTCGTATTATTCCCAAATATATAATCGGCCAGAATACCAAATGCCATACTGCCAGCAGCCTTATAGTTCTCGGCTTTAATTTCTACATTTGCTGTAATGTAGCCGTCGTATTTTCTTAGCTCAATATGCCCATCTTTTTCTAGAACTTTATACTTTGGTGTTTCAATTGCCATGTACTAATATTACACCCTACGACACTCTTAAGCCTATTCTATGAGGCAAGAGTAGAAGTAATCCGAGTACTAAATACGGAATGTTCGTAAAATCATGCGGCTGAAATCTTGTTCTGTTTGAGCATTTACATTTACTGTAAAACACTTTTTATATTTCTAGGGTCTAGGCTTCAATAAAATAAAGTCTTAGCTTTTTATTTAATGGTAATGTTGTATACAACACAGTATATTTATCATCATGATAGTAGTAGTTTGTTCGGTTGTAGCGGAACATAATAAAAAATTTCTTCTGGTTAGTGAGAAAAAGAACGAGGCAGAAGGTAAGTATGGGCTGCCTGGCGGACAACTTGAGCACGGTGAGACACTTGAAGAATGTGCAGAACGTGAGTTTAAAGAAGAAACTGGCTATGATGCCGGTGAAATAGAGTTATTTACAATTACGCATAAGCCAGCTACACAACACGGGAATTCGGTTATACGATTTGTCTACAAAACAGCTTCAGCGGTTATTTCACAACGTAGTCCAGCTGAACTACAGACTGTTTGGCTAGATAGAGATGAGATCATAGCTTTGTCACAGGAAGGTCTATTACGGGGCGCTGACGTACTGGATGTACTAGATGCAACAAGCAAAGAATTGACAATTACGATAAAGACGTACAGAACCATAAGCTCTTAAATCAGCTGCTGAGTAGATTTCCCGAACAAGATACAAGAGCGCTTAGGTTTGAGCAGCCGACTGATATGGGTGTTAATGTAATTGAGAGAAGTATTACGGATGAAAAGCTAGTCGCAAAAGCATGTCAAGCCGAAATCCTAAGACGCGTTCAAAGATACAAGCAAGAGATAGCAGCAGGCAACGAAATGCCCGAGACGCTTTCTAGAACACTCACCTATAACGGTGGCATCCAGCTAGAAGCAATTTAGTAAAATGATTCTCTTTTTTGGGTGCTAATTATCCCCTAAATATTTATCACGGCCATGATTTGAACGAATATAATATCTTTGTAATTTTTACTTTTACTTAGAGAATATACTGATTAGGGCTATAATGCCTCCTGATATAGCAATTAATATAAGGAGTACTAGAAATGGTTACAGGATACTGCGTTAAGTGCAAGGAAAAGGGCGTTGAATTGTCAGCACCTGAGATTCATCAAACATCAAAGGGCGGCTACATGGCCAAGGGAAAGCACGCTACGTGTGGAACTACTGTTTGTGCAATGATGTCTAAGGTTAATGCCGAAAAAGCATTAGAAGAAGGCGCAACAAAAGCTTACTAACAGCTCTACGTTTAGCAAATAACTATAGTCGACATTAGTCGGCTATTTTTATTGGCGGTTCATTGGTGGCATTGTAATAAGTTGCTTCGTATCGACCGTGCCTTTGAAACATCTGATTGAAGATGTGGCGTCGTTTGTGCCCGGAAGTACATAATGATAGATCCCAGCAGGAAACTCTGGAGTCGGGCTGTTAATCCCATTACACTCATCGAGCATTGATACACCTACAACATTGCCGTTTATATCTCGGTTTCCATATATTGGAAATCCATCCATTGCTATGCCAGTGATATGAGAAGGACCGGCGTCGGAGTCTACTTCAGACGTAACACAATTAGATAATGCATGGTAATGATACTCTCCTTGATTTGGTGTCGGGTGCCCGCTACATGAATCTACAAACCAAACCTTGTTACCGTTTTTGTCTGTAAGATAAAAATTACTAGCCATAGCGACTGTTTTACCGTCACCTTCGTAGGGGTTAAATAAAACTGAGCCGGAAATCATTATGCCAATAGATCCTAG
>JBAXJI010000033.1:0-2654 GCA_037137935.1 Candidatus Saccharimonadota bacterium
CAATCTATACTCTTTATTTGCAAAAAACTCCAGCCATAGAGCCACTTACAAAAAATCAACAAACAGTATTCTTATCAACCGTGCCAGTTGTTTCAAAAACAAATAGATTGATAATCCCTAAGATTGGGGTTGATTCTGAAATATTTAGTGGAAATGCCGACGTTTTAAATAAGGGTACTTGGCACCGATTCCCAGATCGTGGCGACCCTGATAGCGGAGGTAATTTTATATTGGCCGCACACCGATATGTTGCACAGTGGACTCCTCAGAGAACAGTCAAACAATCAGTTCTGTATAATATAAAGCAGATAATTGTAGGTGATACTATTACAATAGACTGGAAAGGCAAACGAACCGTCTACATAGTTACAGAAATAAAGTCAGTTAAGCCTAATGACTCTACGATTGAACTTATAACAAGTACGCCACAACTAACTCTTTATACCTGTACTTTAAAAGGTGTAAATGACGGGCGCGAAGTTGTAATAGCAAAAAAAACTTAATTAATCATCGACTACTGTATTAATATCGATTGCTTTTGAGCACTGGGAATGGGCCAGTAAAAACAAATTAAGCTAGTTAACCGAGAGTGGCGCAGATCGCTCTCGCATGAGCATTATGGTCTAACCTAAAGATCTTTTTTTAGAAGAACAGATTCACCATTAGCTGATTCTTGGTGGTATTTGCAGCCAATTTTTCTTCGACCAGTTTTATATCAATAAGCAGAGTCTGGGCATCGATATCGACAAATTCTACTTTTAGTCCAGAATAAATGACGGCATTTGCTGTCGCTGCAAAAGTCATTGAAGGAACTAGTACGGTTTTCCCGGCTGACTCCGGCTTTACCAACGCCTCAACAGCAAGATGTAATCCTGCGGTTCCACTAGATACACCGAGCGAATAGAGACTGCCAACATAAGTAGAGAATTTTTCTTCAAACCGAGCTAAGCACTGACCTCCAGTCAGAAATCCTGATCGTAACGATGCGACGACGCTTTGTATATCATCTTCAGTTATGTCGTGCTTAGCGTAGGGGATATTCATTGTTTATGAATAGCTGACTTGTTTTAGGAACTTCTCAATTTTAAGGTAACGTTCGAGTTTTTCACCAATCAATTCATTACGTATCTGCGTGAGAGAGGCAAGAACATAATGGCGGAAAAGCATAATTGGTGCTATAGCCATAAGCTCGTTAGCATCTAATGGGCGTATTTTTTCGTATGATTTCAAGTAGTCTTGAACCATTTTTGGAGAATCGGTTGAAAATAGAACTTGCCATAATGTGTACGCCAAACACATAACCAACGGGCCATAACGTATATCGTCGAAGTCTAATATGGCTTTGATGTGGTCGGAATTATCCACGAGTACGTTTTCAATATCAAAATCAAAATGACTATATCCGTAGGGCAGATCAAGGCTCATGCTTACCTTAAAAGACTCAGCGCGCTCAATTAGCGCTTTTGTGCCTTTTTCGTTCAGGCTTTTCTGAGGTATCAGATGGATAAACTCAGTTTCTACTAATTCAGTAATTTTTTGTTGAGTCGTATTATTTGAGGCAAAATCAATACCTGCAATATGCATATTTGCTTGTCTCGTTGCAAAATCGACTATAAGTCCGTTTGTATACGTATCGGCATGGTACCCTTCGCAAAATTCCATTAGAATAGCTTGCCAGTCTAGGCCGTTAATACTTTCGTGTGTTAGTAATTTTCCAGCTATATTTGAATAAATAGTTGGTACGGGTAAGCTCCTTAACTTCAATTCGTGCATAAATCCCAGTTCAAGCAAAATCTCATCGTCATTCTTGTGAGCGTATCTATATATTCTAAGTACATATTTTTTTGTATTCGTATTAATTATTAAGGTCGTATTTTCAATCCCTTTCTTAGCTTTTGAGTAAGTAAAATTGGTAATTGAATATTGTTTAAGGAATAGCGCAATCGTCTCATATTGGGCAATAAACTGCCCTGTCTTCTTGTAGGCCATAATAAAACTATAGCATACAGCCCCAATAGAGGTCACTATCAGTGAATATGAGTTTGAAAAACAAATTGATCAACTTTTACGGAACATGTTAGACCGCCAAAGTTTAAGGATTGGACTTTAGATGTTTTAATAAGGCAAATGAGATAAAGGTCGAGCAAAGATATACGGTCTACAAAATGCGACATCAATACGTCCCATTAACACATAAGGTAACATATAAGCTTATTGATATGTCACAAAAGTAATTACTCAATAAGAAGACTTTGTTTTGAAAAATGAATTGCAAAAAAATAAGCCCTTAAAGCTAAGAGATGATCTTAGTAAATATATAAAACAGAGTATTCATAGTTGGATTGCAGCGAATTAACAAATACTGATTTGTTGAAAGCTATTTGGCTGGGGGTGAGGCCCGCCTGTCTTTCCTACAGGACGGACAGGGATTCGACCTGGCCGAACGAATCAAATATAGATTCGTTCATAGCAATTTTTCAGCATAGCTGAAAAACCAAGGGCGGGGAACAGCCGCCAGGGCTGTTCCCGTTCGAATCCCAGCCCATGCACTGGCCAAATTAAAACGCCCAAACTGCTTTCGCAGATGGGCGCCTTAATTTGGCTGGGGATGAGGGATTCGAACCCCCGATCGTGGAACCAGAATCCACTGCCTT
>JBAXJI010000034.1:0-1848 GCA_037137935.1 Candidatus Saccharimonadota bacterium
AAGGCAACGGGTTCTGGTCCCGTGATCGGGGGTTCGAATCCCTCATTCCCAGCCACGATTTTCACCAAACGTGACCCGTATGGTGCAAATCCTAGTCAAGAGAGAAAAACTGAATTGAGTTTCTAAAGAGCCGGCCTAAAAGCCGGTTTTTTAGTTCGAATCCTATTAACTATCGATATCTGTTCGAAAGTAGGTCTAGAACCGCAAATGTGTTTCGAACCCAGAGGTTCAGCCAGTATATATTCGTACTAAAGTCAAATTCAAATTGGCGTTAGTGTTTATTCCCTCGATATATCCTCTGTTGTTTTTTATACATAAAATTTGATATAGTGTAAACGTGATGGCTAAAACAAAAAAACTTGCAGCTACTAAAAAACATCCTCTTCTAGAGGCAGCAAATGGCATCATGATCAAGAATGTGCCAAGTTATGGAAACAAGTTCTTCTATTCACTTGGCTTTTTATCGATGATTACTTTCTTCATGCTCATCTTGACTGGTGTTGTAATGACATTTTTCGGCCCAAACTGGTGGCTCACCAACCCCGTCGGCAGTTATATCCGAAGTGTTCACCTATGGTCTACACAGGCCTTTGTTGTTTTCATCATTCTACATGGGTTAATAGTCTTCTTCACTTCCGGGTTTAAGAAACCACGACGTCTAAGTTGGGTACTGGGAGTGTTGATGTTATTCGTGGTGCTAGCAGAGACAGAGTTCGGCTATGTACTGCGCGGCGACTTTTCGTCACAGTGGCGCGGACTTCAGGGAGCCGACTTTTACAACGGTGGCGGACTCGGCTGGTACCTAAATCCGCTTAACTATCGTCAAATTTACGGCGTTCACATTGTCATTATCCCATTTGTAATAATAAGTCTGTTATTTTTGCATTATGTATTAGTGCGGGTACTTGGCATTGCTAAGCCATACCGAAAAGATGTGAATGTCAAAACTGTTCCCGCCAACCACAAGAAATTGTTTGCCCGGGCCGGCGGATTGATTGTGACAATATTATTGTTGGCAGTTTTTTTGCCCTCTCCTTATATCAAGTCCACAACAATTCAATCAGTCGCTCAGGAGGATCCCGTCTTGGTTGGCAAAACGCTGGTCTCAGAGTTTGATAATAGCTCCGATACTTCTACTTACATGGATAATATTGACCCTTATAAATTCGCGGCGCGCAATATTTTCATTGCAAACCCATACCAACAATATTTACAAACACAGTCCATCCCAAAGGACTATATGAAAATATTCAACGCCGAGCCCAAGCAACTGCAAGATGATCAGCTAAAAGCCGTCAGTGATTATTTTGATCAGGACAAACCGGATGCTAACAAAGCGCCTTCTAACCCAGTCATGTCAGTTATTGTTTCATTATCAAACATGGCCAAAGCCGGGCTATACGAACCGGCGCTGGCCGGCTCGGGTAATAGTGGAACATTGAATGATGGGTCAACTTACGTAGAGCGATTCTTATCAGATACGGGCGTATTGGAGGGTAAAGCAACAATTCTAAATATTACTACCGACCAGTACGGCATGATTCGCGAAGAAAAAGGCAATACGCCAGGCGCTTGGTGGTTAGCCCCAATTGGCGTGCTTAACCACACGGTTTTAAAAAATACAGACAATGGCGACCGAGATGCAGCCATAATTTTTGGGTCATTGATACTCACACTGCTAGCATTTCCATTCATACCTTACATAAATCAAATTCCTGATAAATTAAAAGTTTATCGGCTTATCTGGGGAGAAAAAAAGCGTAAATACTAGGGTCGTTCTAGACCAGTACGCTCAGCCAAGTGCAGCACCTAAGGTGACCGACCTAGGTCTCTCAATCTGTTATTTAG